>NVTX01000001.1 GCA_002401735.1 Methylophilaceae bacterium
CCCCCTAAGATCTGATCTAACTTCTAAAATATTATTACCATCTGAATTAACATCGTCTTGGTTAAGATCACCTGATAATATCGTGACATTAATTTCGTGGTTGCGTTGAATTAACTCTGTTTCTGTCCCATCAAAACCACCATAAACCGACACGCCATTTTTTAAATTAAAGCTGGCCAGTCTGCTATTGTTTATTTGACCACCGCCAACATCTGGATAGTAGACACCTTGAGTTACCCAAATTTCCATGCCTGAGTCAGCAACCGCTAATGCATCTTGTAGATTATTAAATGCACTTGCCCAACTCCTGCCATTACCGCCTTGGGCTGCACTGGCATCAACATGTAAGTCCGCAAATTTTTCTTGTAGGTTGACCTGTGCAAGCTTCACACTTTCTTGATACATATTTGGCAACTCAGTCTTCAAGTCTGCTTTACTTCTATCAATATAATCTTTTGTTGATGAAATAAGCTCTTCTCGTGCCTTCTTAATTTCTGACCGAAGTTCATCCAAAGCAAAATCTGTAATTTCAGCCTCAAGTCTAGGCTTAACCTGTGCAATCACTTTTGCAATAAATTCAGGCGTGACCTCAAGCGGCGCACTGGCCGGCTGATTGTTTTTTGAACTCTTTTTCGGTTTATAAACCTCTGTGAGTACTGGTATTTTGTTTTCTGCCAAAATGTTTCTACCTATTTATCCAAGATAATCATCACTCAATGTATCAAGTCTTTTTCATCAAAGTGCCTGATTTCATAACCTCTGTCGCGATAAAACTTATAGCGCTGCCTTGCTAACACTTTATCCGACTCATCTAAACCCACCAATTCAATCAACTGCCTAAAACGACTGAATGTCGTTAATTGTTTCTGCGATAGGTTAATCAAAATATCATCTTGGCACAACTGATTTTCTTGCCAATCAAGTACGACAGGCGTTTCATTTGCTAAAGCGTCCGGTGCCAACACATTGGGCAAAAAGTTTGTTTCATTACTTTGCCACAATGCTTTGCCGTAGTCTCGCGCCTGAAGTTCACTTTCCACCATCACGGTCACGACATGTTTTTTTGCAAGCGCCTGCTGCACCAAGGTCTGCAAGGCGACCTGCTTATCCGTTAGGTTAGAGTAAAAAATGACACGTGTCATACTGATTGCATATCCATTTATTTACTTATTTTCTGTACGTTTAATCAAGAATGTAGTCAGCAATGGGACTGGTCGTCCCGTGCCGCCTTTTTCCTTACCAGACTTCCAAGCAGTTCCTGCAATATCTAAATGCGCCCAGTCATATTTTTTAGTAAACCGAGATAAAAAACAAGCTGCCGTGATACTGCCACCAGCACGACCACCAATATTAGCCATGTCTGCAAAATTACTATCCAACTGCGGCTGATAGTCATCCCACATCGGCATATGCCAAGCACGGTCATGCGCAGCTGTCCCAGCCGCTAACAATTCACCAGCTAGTGCATCTTGATTGCTATAAACGGCTGTTGCATGATGCCCTAGCGCCACCACACATGCACCGGTCAGCGTCGCAATGTCGACCACAGTGCTTGGCTCAAAGCGCTCTGCATAAGTGAGCGCATCACATAACACTAAGCGCCCTTCTGCATCCGTATTCAATATTTCTATCGTCTGTCCTGACATGCTGGTCACCACATCGCCAGGTTTTAATGCTTTGCCACTTGGCATATTATCGCAAGCAGGAATAATACCCACAGCATTAATTGGCAGATTTAATTCACCGATTGCCTTAAAGGTACCTAATACACTTGCCGCACCACACATATCGTACTTCATTTCATCCATTTCAGACCCACCTTTAAGTGAGATACCACCGGTATCAAAGGTAATCCCTTTGCCCACGAGCGCCACTGGCTTTTGACCTTTTTTGCCATTTTTATGCTGCAGTACAATTAAACGCATGGGCTCATCACTGCCCTGTGCAACACCTAGAAACGAACCCATGCCCAGCTTCTCAATGGCTGCACGATCCAACACATCAACGTTAAAGCCATACTCTTTTGCTAACTGTTTTGCTTGCTTACCTAAATACGTCGGCGTACAAACATTACCAGGCAAGTTACCTAAATCTTTCGCCATTTTAACGCCTTTGCCAATAGCCACCCCTTGTGCCAAGGCTACTTTTGCTTGGCTTGCATCCGGTTTATCTACGAAGATAACCACTTTATTTAGGGCAACTGTCTCAGGCTTTTTCGATTTCAATGCATTCACCTGATAAGTAGCATCAGAAACCACTTCTGCTATTTGTGCCGCTTTCTCATTCACCGTCATTTCTAATACGGTTAACTCTGTTAGACAAAATCCAGCATTAGTGACTGCCTTTGGTAATGCTTTAACCGCGGCACGCACTGCTTTTAAATACGACTTTGCGCCAAGTGTATCTTGCTGCCCTAGCCCAACTAACAACACACGTTTGATCTGCACATTGGGCAAATGGTGCATCAATACGGTTGAACCCAGCTTTCCTTGCATATCACCAGTTTTAACCACTGCGCTAACTGCTTTTGAAGAAATGTCGTCCAATCCCTTTGCGGAAGCAGATAATTCTCCACCTTCAAATATACCTACAATTAAACAATCGCTACTTTGTAGTTCAGGATTACCGCTTTTTATGCTAAATTCCATCTGTTAGGCCTTATACTTATTACTAAAATAGTAGGTTAATTATCCAGTGTTTTGACTTGAAATCAAAGTGTATTATAAAAATTGAAAACTTTTAAAAAATCATTATCGCATGAGCTTATTTTTACAGCAGGTGCACTCTTCTTAATCCTGATTGGCATTGTTGTCGCACAACGCGCAGGATTCTTAGTCGGCAGTGCTGCCAAAGGCTGGATACCTAATGATGCCATCACCACAATGTTAGGGTTTAGCCTAATTAAATTCCTACCCATGATTATGTCATTGTCAATTTTTCTCACCGTATTACTCACACTGACACGCTGGCACCAAGATTCTGAAATGGTTATTTGGTTTACCTCTGGACTAGGTATTACCAAGTGGATTCGCCCTATTATCGCTTTTGCTACACCGGTTATCATCATCATTGCGCTACTTAGTTTTTTTGTCATGCCTTGGGCCACTCATAAAATTGAGGACTACCGTTTAGAACTCAAATCACGAGATGACTCATCTTCCATTAGCCCTGGGGTTTTCAAAGAATCCGATAATGGGGAGCGTGTGTACTTTGTAGAAAGTTTCGACCAACTCGGCAATGTTGTAAAAAATGTATTTATACAATCATCCCAACACAACAAAACAGGCATTATTGTGGCAAGCCAAGGTAGTCGCTATAAGGCTGAAAATGGTGATAGCTTTATCCTGCTTGAAAAAGGCCGTCGCTACCAAGGCACGCCTAATACGTCAGAAATGTCTACAACAGAATTTGAAAGCTATGCCATCCGATTAGAAACAAAAGAAGTCGCTCGCAAACCAGTGAAGTCGGACATGGTTTCTACCGAAAAACTGATGACCAGCGAAAATCCGAGAGACAAAGCAGAGCTACAATGGCGTCTTGCCATTCCCGTTTCCGCCATCGTGCTTGTATTATTAGCTATTCCGATGAGCTTTGTAGACCCTCGCGCGGGGCGTTCATTAAATCTGATGCTGGCCATTTTTATTTTCATCATATACAACAATATGCTCAGTATCTTTGAAGCATGGATTACACAAGGCAAAATCAGCACGCTGATTGGATTGTGGCCAGTGCATCTTTTATTTTCAGCCCTTGCCGTATATTTATTCTATCGTCGCAATTATTTATTACCGATATTCCCAGCAACAGTGACCAAGCTGCTACCAAATGTCTCTAGACGCAAAAAGAAAAGCGCTCAATAACCATGCGCATCCTTAACCGTTATTTATGGCAAGAAACGACGCTCAGCATTTTAATGATTATGCTGGGACTACTCTCTATGTTTTCATTTTTTGATTTAATTCAAGAACTCGACAGCCTAGGTCGTGGTAACTACAACATCAATAACATGCTTGTATTTGTCTTCCTCAGCATTCCTGGCCACGTATACGAAGTCGTTCCTGTTGCTGTGCTGATTGGCATGATGGTCAGCTTAGGCACGTTGAGCCGTAGTTCAGAGTTAGTCGTCATGCGAGTGAGCGGCGTATCTATCATCGACATAGGGTTTGCATTGATTAAAGTGGGCTTGTTATTCACTGCCCTTACTTTTCTGGTTGGTGAACTGATTACACCTATCAGTGAAAAAACAGCACAACGTATGCGCATTCAAGCAACAGATGCCGTTGTGGCGCAAGATTTCGAATCGGGATTGTGGGTCAAGGACAACCTAAGCTTCGTGAATGTAGAAACCGTTCTGCCAAATGCAACACTCATGAACATCAACATTTATGAGTTTGATGAAAACTTTAAGTTACGCACCATTAGTAATGCAAAAGAAGCGAACTACATTAATGAACGCTGGAGACTTAGCGAGGTAACGCAAACAAAATTCAACTATGTAGAAAATGAAAATAAACATACGATTCAAACTGACTTTTTTAACAAAGCCAACTGGGAGTCATCAATACGCCCATCGTTATTAAACGTACTCCTCGTGGCGCCAGAAAAAATGTCCGCATGGAATTTATACTCGTTTATTTCGCATCTAGCGAGTAATAAACAAAGCACCACCCGTTACGAAGTCGCGCTTTGGTCCAAAATGATTTACCCATTAGCCTGTGCTGTTATGGTGATTTTAGCGTTACCATTTGGCTTTCTACAGCAACGCTCCTCGAGTACAAGCTCCAAAATATTTATCGGTATATTACTTGGCGTTGTTTATCAAATTATGAATCGCGTTTTTATCCATTTAGGTGTACTAAATGACTGGCCCCCATTGATGAGTGCAATCACACCCACCATATTATTTCTGTTAGGCGGCATCAGCCTTGTTTTCATTATCGAGCGACGTTAATCATTATTGACCATCGTTAAGCGCGTTTTTAATAGCCTATCGTGTAAAAAAAATTGCTCTTTGTCTATCAAAAACCATAAAAAACCCAAGCCAACAATCATGCAGGAAACGGTTGCAAGCATGTATCTGAGTACAGCTTGTTGCACACTCAATGTATGATTATCTGTATTCACCAATTTAATTTTCCACGCTTGCGCCGCCAATGTTTGCCCTGTTGTTACCCAACAAACAATAAAATAAGCACCCGCCGCTAGCCATAAAGTTATTTGTAAAAAAAAACGTTCTAGCCCCGTATCAACCGGACCGACCAACCATACAAAAATAAATGTACATAACAACCAAATGGCAACCAACGACAACAATTCATAAAGACTCGCAGCAAAGCGTTTCATTAAACTAGCGTTCTGCATCATGTATTCACCTCTTGCATTGACATCCCAATATTAAAACAAAATAGTTTAAACAAAAAAATACCCACTATATTTTAACTAGTGGGTGTTTGTTGAAGGTATTACTTAATCTAAGTCAGGATCATAATCAATCTCAGCAGACTCTTTACGTAATTTTTCACGCTCATGATCTGGTAACTTACGATGCTCCGCCCATTTATTCCGTAACGCTTGCTGCTTCTCGGGACTTAAGCTATGAAACTTCTGAAATCGTTTACGTGCATTTTCTCGCTCGTATGGTGTCATACGACTCCAGCTATTAAGGCGCTTTTGCACACGCTGTTGTTTTTGCGCATCCATTTTAGGATAGTCTTCAGCAATATCGAGCATTTTCTCGCGCTGCCAAGGTCTTAACGTATCCCACTCTGAAGCCAAAGGCGTTAATACTTGTTGTTGCTGGCTCGTTAACTCAGCCCATTTTTTTATTGATACCTCTGCATTTTTATCATCATTCAGTGATGCTTTAATCGCACCAATGTCAGCCATCGCTAATTGCTCTTGATTCGTTTGTGCTTGCACGTGCATGGCAAACACAAACACAAACCCAAATACTAACCAAAACTTTTTCATTCCTACTTTATATCCCCAAATTTTAAAATATACTTTTTATATAAAAGCTTATTACAATCTATATCGTAGCACGCCTATTTAGTGAAGGCTCAAATCCCAAGTCAACAAATGCCTCCGGCGGCAAATCCGCCCCTAATAAAAAAGCATCGCTAGTTTCATTAATACTTAAATTCTGCAACAAGATAAAACTGCTGACAATAGCGACCAGTATCAAACCAGCAAAAGTAATGCGATGATGATCCACCCAAGCAGCCCAATGACTCAATGTCCCGTCAGCATTGACACTTGTGCCTTGATGCCTATTTACTGCATTATTTCTACCTTCTTCCAATTTTTTAAGGGTACGCATACTTAAACGCTGAGCATGCGCATCCAACAGACCAGCTAATCGTTTAGCTTCTTCCTCGAATGGCTCAACATCATTGTAATTTGTATTGTCTGTACTCATGACTCTACCCCTAAATTTTTGATTCTCTTACTACCTAAGCCTTGCTTTTCCAACCGTGTAGACATGGCATGCAATGCCCGCGAACAATGCGTTTTCACACTTCCTTGCGAACAGCCCATCGACTCGGCAGTTTCAGCAACGCTCATCTCTTCCCAATAACGCAGCACGAAGGCTTCTCGTTGACGTGGAGGTAAATTTTCTAATGCTTTTTCTATTATCTGCATCGTCTGGCTGCTTTGCAGTTGGCGCACCGGGTCTAGCGATTCATCCCCGACATCAATGGTATCAAGTGGATCACGATTCTCCCCATCCTCATTCTTTGACCCAAAAGATGAAAGCAGTGATGTCCATATATTGCGCACTTTCTGGCGACGCCAAAAATCACGCATGGTGTTCTGTAATATGCGTTGAAACAGCATAGGGTATTCTGTTACTGGCTTACCTGGATACTTCTCAGCAAGTTTTAACATCGAGTCTTGCACAATATCTAACGCTGCATGCTCATCACGCACGGCATATACCGTTTGCTTAAAAGCACGCCGCTCTACCCCACATAAAAAATCTGATAATTCCTGTGAACTTGCCATGAACTTATTGTTTATATCAACTAGGGCGCAGTATAACAGTTTAATTTCTTCTGACCTTAGCGAGTATGTCTTATACTTACCCTTTATTGTTATCAAACCATCTTATCACCGAAGAACAACGATTATCACTATGTCACGTATTTTATTGCTCATCATTTTATTTTGGATAGTCTATATTGTCGTAAAGCGCTTCATAGCAAAAACCAAATCTAACCATGCCCCTGCTAAAGAAACGCCGCCTACAGAAAAAATTGTGGCCTGTAGCCAATGCGGTCTACATATTCCTGAAAGCGAGAGCAGTGTAATTGATAGTATMATTTATTGTAACAATCCAGAATGTAACACACAAAAATGATATGAGTGTTGAACCAATATCGGGGCATGCTACCAAGCTAATCAAAGCGCGTTGGAATAGCTTTAAGCTATACAATGGCTATCGCATTTTAATTGCCTTCACATTGTTATTTAGCTTCAGTGCTGCTGATAGTGAGCGCTTATTACTAGGTGAAAATACAGGGTTTTTCTCACYAATTGCCCTCGGCTAYGYGCTATTTAGCCTRCTTGCTGCGATTCTAACGTGGTTTGAAAAGCCTAGCCTTGAAATCACGCTACCATTCCAAATTATTGTCGATATTTCCTGCATCCTTCTTTTAATGTATGTCCATAACTCAGGCTATGGTGGCATGGGACTTTTACTTGTGATTGCAGTTGCTGCCGCCAGTTTGATTAGTGATGGTCGCTTAGCCTTATTTTATGCAGCTATCGCGACGATCGGCATTTTACTCCAACAATTTTTCAGCTCTATTTTCAAGCCCGCTTCAGCCAATAACTCCTCTACCGCTGTGATGCTCAGCATCGTCTGCTTTGCAATTGCTTGGCTTGCCCATAGCCTTGCCAAAAGAATGCAGCAAAGTGAGCAACTGGCCTCTCAGCGCGGCTCGGATTTACAAAGTCTAGCGCAAGTGAATGCATTGATTACACATAAAATGAAAGATGGCGTCCTTGTCGTAGATCGCGACCTTCTCATCCAACATCATAACTTGCAAGCAGAAACTTTTTTAAACTTAGCCAGTGAGAATTGGGAAGAAAAAAGCCTAAATGAAATTGCACCTGAAATTTCCAAGCTACTTCTTGAGTGGTTTAGTGAGAAACAAGATACGAAGTTGAACTTAGTACCCAACATCTTAAAAGTCAATATTTTGTCTCGTGAATTACGGCTTAGTTTTTTGCCGATTTCAGAAAACCGTGAACAGGGTGCTGTTATTTTCATTGAGGATTGGTCGCACATGCAAACACAATCCCACCAAGTTAAACTGGCAGCCCTCGGCCGTTTAACCGCAAATATTGCTCATGAAATTCGCAACCCGTTAAGCTCTATTAGTCATGCAAACCAACTGATGCAAGAAGAAGAGGATATCCCGCCTTCAACCAAGCGTATGCTACAAATCATTAGCGACAATGTGCAGCGCCTGGATCAAATTATTAAAGACGTGCTTGAGCTAAACCGCCGCGACCGTACCAACCAAGAAATTATTCATCTAGAAAACTTTATTACTGACTTTTATAATCAGTTCTGCGTGGTCGAAAATATTTCGACCACCAACTTTAAACTAGATATCAAAGATACGGACACCTCAGTATTATTTGACCGTCGACATTTAAATCAAATCGTATGGAATTTATGCAAAAATGGTTGGCGACACAGCAAGCAAATTGAAAGTAGCTTAAAATTAGCCGTGTATACTACGAATAAATCACTAACGGTGATTGAAGTAACGAATGATGGCGCAAAAATTCCTGACGACATTAGTAGTCACCTATTTGAACCATTTTTTACGACTGAGAAATCCGGCACTGGTTTAGGACTGTATATAGGGCGAGAATTAGCCGAAGCGAACGGTGCAAACTTACAACATAAACCAACCGATATTGGCACAAAATTTATCATGCTGATTAAAAAGGCGACAGTTTAATAATGGCAGAACAATTTAAATGTTTAGTCGTAGATGATGAGAAAGACATTCGCGAACTGGTGGTATTAACTCTAGAACGAATGGATATCTATGCTGATAGCGCAAGTAACGTGAATGATGCCAAACATATGCTTGATACGAAAACATATGATTTATGCCTCACAGACATGCGCTTACCTGATGGGCTAGGGTTGGACTTAGTGACACACATTACAGCTAATCACAGCGGCCTACCTGTTGCCGTTATTACCGCATATGGTAGTGCAGACAATGCAGTGTCTGCATTGAAAGCCGGTGCTTTTGACTATCTCACCAAACCCATCTCGCTAAAACAGTTACGCCCCTTAGTAGAATCAGCCTTAAAACTCTCCAGTTCCGGAGTAGAGGAAACAAAAAACACAGCAGATCTAATTGGCGATTCACCTGTTATTAACCAAGTGCGTACACTAATAGAAAAACTAGCCCGTAGCCAAGCCCCTGTGTATATCAGCGGGGAATCTGGTAGCGGCAAAGAGCTTGCCGCAAGACTCATTCATAAAAACAGCTCTCGGCGAGATAAAGCCTTTGTCGCAATCAACTGCGGTGCCATTCCTGAAACATTGATGGAGAGCGAGTTTTTTGGCTATAAAAAAGGGGCGTTCACGGGTGCTGCGCAAGACACCGAAGGCTTATTTCAAGCCGCCAATGGTGGCACTTTATTTTTAGATGAAGTGGCTGACTTACCACTTCCGATGCAAGTAAAGCTATTGCGTGCCATTCAAGAGAAAAAAGTTCGCCCTGTTGGCGGCACTGTAGAAGAAGCTGTTGATATTCGTATTATTAGTGCGACACATAAAAACCTGAGCGATATGATGGCTGATGGCTTATTCAGGCAAGACTTATACTATCGCTTAAATGTGATTCAGCTCAAAATGCCCGCATTACGCGACCACCCCGAAGACATTCCTGAGCTCACGCATARGCTATTAGAAAAATTGTGTACAGCGCAATCGATTGCCATTCCAACGCTTAAGCCAGAAGTCAGCACACTCATCGCATCATTACCATTTACCGGTAATGTACGAGAATTAGAGAATATGCTTGAACGCGCGTTAGCCCTATGTGACGGCGAAAAGATTAGCGTGGATGACTTATTGTTGGATGAAGAGACCAACACCGCCAATGCAGCAGCCATTCAATTTGACCCTAGTAAAGATGCCGATGTCAGCTTATCTGATTATCTCGAAAATATTGAAAAACGTGAAATACTCAAAGCTTTAGATAAAACCAATAATAATAAAACAGCGGCCGCCAAATTGCTCGGCGTGAGCTTTAGAACTTTGAGATATCGCCTAGTCAAGCTTGGCCTTTCAAAAGACGACAATGCCGATGCCGGTAGCGAAGCCTTAGAGGAAAATTAATTAACGAAACATCACTTATCTTTTAATAGGTGATAATTAACACCCTTTTAGCGCTCTAGCTTGTTTACCGATTTATTACGCTTCACAACAGACATCATTCTTTTGCTTCGAAAGCATATAAAATAAGTAGAATGGAAAATTTAGACACACAATCCTACCAAGTCAATAAGCAAGGTATTGTCTCGAGTGCGACACAAATTGCGTCTCCCAACTATGACGATAGGCCAGACCACTACCGTGTGGATATGATTGTTATCCACAATATCAGCCTACCTCCCAGAAAGTACGGCGGCAACGGCATCGTAGAACTATTCACGAATAAACTTAACCCCAATGAACACCCATACTATGCTGAAATTTATACGGCGAAAGTGTCCTCACACTTTTTGATTCGTCGTGATGGAGAACTTATTCAGTTTGCACCCTGTGATAAGCGAGCCTGGCATGCCGGTGTATCAAACTGGAAAAGTCGTGACCGGTGTAATGACTTTTCAATCGGAATAGAGCTTGAAGGATGTGATACAGAGGCATTCGAAGCACCTCAATATCAAACGCTTCGAATGTTATTAACGTCTTTGAAAAAAGCCTATCCTATCCAACATGTCCTCGGACACTCAGACATTGCCCCTGGACGAAAAACGGACCCAGGTCCTTTTTTTAATTGGGAAAAAATTGCGGATGAAAAGCGTTAATCACTATCTAATATGGATTAGATATACTGACACCGCACATGCAATCGAATGATTAAATGATGCTTACCTAACGGAAGTTACTAACTTGGCTAAAACCTGCAAACTCAACCCCTCCACTTTTGGCTGCCACAATGCTGGGTTTTCAGGAAAATCTTCAAACTCTCCTGTCCGTTCATAACCAAGCCGCTCATAAAACGCGATGACTTCCTGACGCAAAGAAATCACTGTCATATGAAAGCCAGCAACCCGCCATTCTCGTTTAGTCATCGACTCTGCTGCGTAAATTAAATTTTTCCCATGTCCTTTATTTTGCAACGTTGGCTTCACGGCAATCATGCCAAAATGCACTGTATGTTTAGCCGCAATGATTTGTCGCTCGCAGCAAATTGCTGCCACGATTTCATCATTCATCACCCCAGTTAAGATAAAGGCATCATCACGGTGAATTAATTTAGCGATGTCTGCCGTCGTTGTGCGTAAGCCATCTAATAGTTCGGCTTCTGTTGTCCAGCCTTTGCGGCTAGTCTCGCCACGATAGGCAGTATTAATGAGTTTGGCTACTGGCTCGGCATCCACCAGCTCAGCTTTAAAGAAATGTAGCATAGAATATTTAAGTAACTTAAGAAACGATTTTTTGAACCACTAAACTGGCCGTCATATCACCTTCCACATTGACGGTAGTCCGTAACGTATCTAGCATGCGATCCACAGGCAAGAGAATAGCGATGGCTTCAGCAGGCAACCCAACAGATTGCAATACTAAGACCATCGTCACCATGCCAGCGCTCGGAATACCAGGAGCGCCAATAGACGCAAGCATTGCCGTTAGAAACACGATCATCATCTGCGTGAAATTTAAATCCACACCGATTAAATTGGCAATAAACAATGCGGCAGCCGCTTCATACAGTGCTGTACCATCCATATTCATGGTTGCACCTAACGGAATCACAAAGCCTGCAATTTCCGGCTTCACGCCAAGATTTTCCGTAGCGCAGCGCATGGTAACAGGCAAAGTGGCGGAGCTTGAACTCGTTGCAAAAGCAGTGATTAATGCTTGCCTTGCGCCTTTCCAAAACCAGAAAGGCGACTTACCCGTAAACAAAAATAAGATTAACGGCAACAGCACGATACCGTGTAACAACAACGTACCCGCAACAACGGCAACAAATTGTGCAAGCGTGCCTAACATTGCGACATCTTGTGTTGCAACCAGCTTAATGAGTAAAGCGGCAATACCATAAGGTGCTAACATCATAATCCAGTTCACAATGCGCATCGTAATTTCTAATGCTTCTTCTAACAACGCCAAAATGTTTTTATAGCGATCACCACCCATCACCAGCGCAATCCCTAAAAACAAGGCAAAAACCACTACCGATAATACGTTCCCTTCGGCTAATGCTTTAAATGGATTTACAAATATATTATGTAGAAAATGTGCGAAAAATTCAGGTAGGGGCATTTGCTGCGACTGAAAGTTTTGCATCGCACCCTCAAACATACTGACTTCCAACCCAGACCCAGGCTTAAAGTAAGTACTCGCCACCATACCTACTATCATGGCTACAGCCATTGTCAGCGCAAAGAAAATAAGCGTAGATACCCACACTTTATGCATGCGACGATGCTGCCGTAAATTGGCAATACCGACAACAATGCTGCAAAACACCAATGGAATCAAAATCATTTTAAGCAAGTCGATAAACACAGTGCCTACAATGCCAGCCGCGTATAAGCTAGTAGATGCGGCGGCACTATCTGTCCCAATTTTTTGGAAGAACAAACCGACTAATACACCAAATGCGGCACCGAGTAATATTTGTACGTTTAGACTAGGAAATTTCATGGTCACCATTTCAAATAATCATTAAGCTTTGTTTACTTTTTTCTTCGACTGCTTCGATTGTAATCTATTTAACGGAGAGTTAGTTTTATATGGCACTTTCCCAGCTGGGACTACTTTTGACGCATGCTCAATATGTAAATCTTGAKCGTCAAAGAAAATATGTGGTTTAAATGCTTTTAGAATGGCCGCCTTATCTAAGCCGCCTAGAAAAAAAACTTCATTCACATAAACGCCCCAATGCCGAAGTGTATTAATCACTCGCATTTCTGCAGGCGCGCTCCTTGCTGTCACAATCGCCAAACGCACTGGCGACATTTCTTCACCAAAAGGCAAGCGACTTTGTAGTTTCGCTAATTTTTGTAAAAAAGAAGCATATGGCCCTTCTAACATGGGCACATGTTTTTGCATATCTTCATTTTGCTGAAATTCATCCAGCCCTTTTGACTTRAACAACAACTCACTACTTTCATCAAAAAGGACAGCATCCCCATCAAATGCAATTCTGACTTGGTCACTTGGCAATTGCTCAACCTCTTTCGGCGGCTCTTTCAGTAATGCGACCGCACACTTCCCAGAGTCAACCACCTTCTGTGCATCACTAACATTCGTCGTTAAAAACAAATCAACATCAAAAGCTTCAACATAATCAGCGACAGACTCACCGCCTGTGAAAGCATGCCGACTTATTTTCAACCCTAGCCTCCTGATGTTGTTAAAAACACGCACACCTGTTTCAGGGCTATTTCTCGACATGACAGCCACTTCGACTAAGGGCGACTCTGCCTGCTCGGCCTCATGCTCACCTTGAAATTTATTTAATTCTAGTAACGCCTTTACCAGCGGCATACCTGTTCCGTCTAGCAAAGGCTCATCTTCTCTTTCAAGCATATATTGCCGGTATTCAACAACAGCCTTTTCAACGTCAACTTTCATCCGCTCTCGGAATAACTTATCGGCTTCTCCAAGATCAAAAAGTGCTGTGGCAGAGATACCAACAACCAATGTATTTGAAAGGTCTACTGCCATCTTTACGTTGTTTTTCCTTTGGGCTTTACAGGCTTTTCTTTAGTCGTCACTTTTTTTGGTTTTTCTTTTACTGGATCTGATTTTTTCTCAAACACCGCCGCAAAAAACCCGTCTGTCCCATGCAAATGTGGCAGTAAAATTAAGTACTTGCCCGTATCTAATTTTATTTGCTGTTGTGCTAACACTTCATTTGCTGGCACTAAGCTAAAGTCTGGGTGTGTCTTCAAAAAGGCTTCTGCAATCGCTTCATTTTCTTCYGTCAACAAGCTGCATGTTGCATACACCACACGGCCACCMGCCTTRSWAAGCTTAGCYGCACGCGCYAAAATRTTCGTTTGTTTAACRCTYAATTCAATAACGTCTTGCTCAGTTTGTCGCCATTTYAAATCGGGGTTACGGCGCAATGTCCCCAAACCAGTACAAGGTGCATCGACTAACACACGATCAAACTTACCATTGAGTCGTTTCAGTTTTAAATCATTTTCATTGTTAATCACTTGTGCATGCATGTTAGATAAGCCTGAACGTTTAAAACGTTTTCCTAAATTATTCAAGCGTTTTTCTGACACATCAAAAGCATATAAACGCCCAGTATTCCGCATCAACGCACCCAGTGCCAACGTTTTACCCCCAGCGCCAGCACATAAATCCGCTACCATTTGACCACGCTTAGGCGCGACCAAATAGCTGAGCAATTGACTGCCTTCATCTTGCACTTCAATCTTACCTTCAGTAAACAACACATGTCGACTAATCCCTAGGCGATTCGGCATACGGATGCCAATAGGAGAATATGGCATGGTGGTAATAATGTTTTCGTTATTGATGTTTTCTGCCAGCATTTTCGCGAATACTTCTTCAAGGTTGCCTTTAATCGTATTCACACGCAAGTCTAAAGTGGCCTGCTCAAACATGCTGCGGCAGATAGTGAGCGCTAACTCCTCACCATATTGTTTCACTAATTTCTMCCACAGCCAGTCACGCACATCAGCTTGTACAGCTAGCGGGAAATTTTCTGTTGATTTAGCCTTGATGGAAACAGCCCATTCTTTTTGCTGCTCGCTGAGCATCGTATCAAGGTCTCTTAAACTACGCCCTTGCACCCGCAAAAGCCAAGCCAAGATAAGCTTACGTGCATCATCTGGGTCATCCTCGGCATTGGCAGTAACTGTACTTAAATAGCGCAAACGCCTGACAACACCATAAACACTTTCGGCAATAAACGCGCGGTCCTTGTTTCCTAGATCACGATTGTCACGAAAAAATTCGCGCATTTTTGCATCTGCTGGCTTATCAAAATCAAGCACATTATTTAACAACATGGCAGCTTGGCGAATTAAGGTCTCATTCATTACAGTATTTTCTTTATGGTTTGTTTCGTTAATTTTAAAAGTGAGGACGGCCAGTGATTCATCAATCACTGGCCGTCGTATTGTCATCGTACGTTGATAATAACTGAATCGCTGTTATTTAATACTTATTTTTGTTAGGTTTTGTTCTATTTTGTCGCCATGCTTATCCACAATCAAATACTTCACTGGAATGTAGTGGTTTGCTTCGGATAACCACAGTTCTTTTTTCTTTTTTCCCTTAACTTCAGCATTCACTAGATGCAAAGTTTTGTATGTTGTATCACCTAGCTTAAGCACGACATCACGCGCCTCAACATTGTAGGTATATTGCTTTAATTTTTTGCCTGTTGTCAGCGCCACTTTCACCTGACTACCTTTAGGTGGCGTAAACATAAATTGATACGCATAACTGGCTAAATCTTGTGTACCAAAAACCAATTTAGCCGTTCTCGTTTCACCTTTCACCAGCATGTTGAGCATATTACTGACCCAATCAAAACTGGCCGATAATGACTTTCGCGCACTATTACCACGCTTTAATTTAAACTCAGCAGGAACCAAGCCTTTCGCTGTCACCTCACCATGGCTAGTAAGCACTCGCTCACCAAGTAACGCATATAGCCCCGTTCCTTTCGTGGTAGAGAGAATGCGATATTTTCCACCTTCTTGAATATAGCTTTCTTTAACCGTACCAAAGGACTTACCATTTCTGGTAACCTCATATTCCAATTGAATATTTTTAGGCTGCGCAAACGCAACATTAACCAATAACAAGCATGATAAAAAAATAAGTTTAATCAGTTTTAGCATATGTACTTTCTACGTGACTTTCATCGTGAACGTGACCATATAACGAATGAGCACAGCAATTGGTTGTCAATTAGACCACTACAGTCGCTGCTTCACCTGCATTTTGCGCGCGAATTTTACCTATTTGATAAACCGTTTCACCATTGGCTTCTAGTACTTTTTTCGCTTCTGTAGCACTCTCTTGCGAAACAATCACTACCATACCAACGCCACAATTGAATGTTTTATACATTTCGCTATCCGCAATATTCCCTTGTGTCTGCAGCCATTTAAATAATGGCGGCAAGTCCCAGCTTTTTGCACTAATTTCTGCTGTTAGGCCTGCTGGCAATACGCGTGGAATGTTCTCTGTAATCCCGCCGCCTGTAATATGCGCCATGCCTTTCACTGACACGRYCGCTAACAACGCTAAAATAGATTTRACGTAAAGTTTTGTTGGYRTCATCACCACATCYTTAAACTTGCGMCCATTAAARTCYGATTCCATRTCGATGCCTGATTTYTCAATCAGCTTACGAATCAATGAATAACCRTTAGAATGTGCGCCGCTAGAAGCCAAACCTAACACCACATCTCCTTCAGCAATCGTTGTGCCATCAATAATATTGGCTTTATCGACACAGCCCACAACAAACCCCGCTAAATCATAYTCACCAGCTGGRTACATACCAGGCATTTCTGCTGTTTCGCCACCCACTAGCGCRCAACCAGATTCTTCACAACCCGCAGCAATGCCTTTAATGACACTCGCGGCTGTCCCTACATCTAATTTACCGCATGCAAAATAATCCAAGAAAAAAAGCGGCTCTGCACCTTGCACTAAAATATCATTCACGCTCATTGCGACGAGATCAATGCCAACGGTGTCATGTTTGTTCAATTGAAACGCTAATTTAAGCTTAGTGCCAACACCATCAGTACCGGATACCAACACGGGCTCTTTAAAGTTTTTCGGCATGGCGAACATGGATCCAAACCCACCAATAGCACTCATCACTTCTGGACGCATCGTGCGCTTAGCGAAAGGTTTAATTTGATCGACTAATGCGTCGCCTGCCTTAATATCTACGCCAGCGTCGCGATAGGTAATAGGGGTGTTATCAGAATTTTCGCTCAAAGTGGTTCTCGTTTCATGGATGACATTCAGTGATTCGCATTCAAAATGCTTAGTTTTTAAGACTTATAATCAATAAAATACGTTATAAAGTACTTAACTTAAGTATAATTTTGCTAACAGCTTAATTTAAGCGCACATTTTAACTCACTATGGCTAATCAACCAAAAAACAAAGACCCCATTACCCGTTTATTTAGTGATAATCGCTGGGCTATTTTTGCACTACTCTTAGCTTTTATTCTCTATCAGCTAGGCCCCGTCATCACACCGTTCTTAGCGGCCGCTATTTTGGCTTATATTTGCGACCCATTAGTTGATAAACTCAGTATTGCTGGTATTGGTAAATTTAAACTTGGCAGAACGCTTGCAACGGTTATTGTCATCCTTGGGTTATTTGCAAGCATGACGCTAGTTGTTCTCATTTTAATTCCATTGCTGCAAAAGCAATCATTGCTCATTGCTGAGCGCTTACCAGCCCTTACCGAGAACTTCCGCATTTATGCAGAGCCTTGGCTTAAARCGAACCTAGGCATTGATTTCACCATTGATATYGGGCAAGTCCAGCAGGTCGTTACCGAGCACTGGCAAGAAGCAAGTAATATATTAAGCAACATCCTCAAGACGGCCGGGAGCAAAGGGCTAGCATTAATCGGCATGGTTGCCAACTTACTCTTGTTGCCTGTTGTTTTATTTTATCTATTACGTGACTGGGATAACCTCATCGAGAAAACAGCCGAACTCATCCCGAGAAACTGGCTCGCCACTACTGTGACGATCACCAAAGAAGTAGACCGCGTGTTAGCTGAATTTTTACGTGGGCAACTCTCCGTCATGGCCGCATTGTGCGCTTTTTATAGCTTAGGTTTATGGCTTGCAGGTTTAGAAATGGCACTTTCCATTGGCTTGATTGCAGGTTTGTTAAGCTTTGTTCCTTATTTGGGCTTTGCGATTGCGTTCATGATGGCGGTGTTGCTTGCCCTATTACAATTCAGTTCACTGTCCGATATTGTGCCTGTCTTGTTGGTTTTTGGGGTTGGGCAAATCGTAGAAAGTTATTTGCTCACGCCCTTCTTAGTAGGTGACCGCATAGGTCTACATCCTGTGGTTGTCATTCTGGCCTTGCTAGCAGGCGGTCAACTCTTTGGGTTTGCTGGCGTATTATTAGCGTTACCTGTCGGTGCGGCGATTGCTGTTGGCTTGCGTCATGCTAAGCAAAGCTATTTAAATAGCGATGCCTACTTAAAATAGTTATGAAGCAACTATTACTCGATATTCAACCCGCACCGCCACAAACGTTAGATAACTTTATTGTTGGTCACAATGCCGAGGCAATTGCCAATATTCAAGGCTTGCTGGATGGTTCTACTGAATCTTCATTCATCTATTTATGGGGTGCTTCTGGCAGTGGTAAGAGCCACCTTCTCAACGCAGCTGAAATGCTAGGCGCACACATTGCAGATGATGTGCACCTCTTAGATAATGAAGCGCAGATTACGCTATTTGACATCTACAATCAGCTTAAAGCCTCTGGCGGTACACTCATCACTGCGGGTTTACACGCCCCTTCACAGATGCACTTGCGTGATGACTTAGCCACGCGCTTAGCTTGGGGGCTGGTGTATCAGCTGCAACCCCTGACAGATAGTGAAAAAGCCGAAGCACTCAAAAATCACGCAAAAGAACGTGGCATGAAATTACCAAAGGAAGTCGTGGCTTATTGCTTACGTTATCTACGCCGCGATTTACCAACATTAATGGCCGTGTTAGATGCTTTGGATGAATGGTCACTGACTGAAAAGAAACCAGTGACTGTTCCGATGTTAAAGAAGCTCTTACAGTTAGATTTAAATCTTTAACGCTATAATTAACCTCTCCGTAATSTTGATAGATAACTACTATCCCTAAGGTCATCCATGCTACGTATTAATGAAATAAAACTCCCGTTAGAACAGGCAGGTACGGTCAAGCATCAAGATGACCAAATCAAACTGGCACTACTCAAGCGGCTAAGAATTTCTGAAGATGATTTAATTCAATTTACCATCTTCAAGCGTGGCGTAGATGCACGAAAATCACATGCTATTTTGTATGTATACAGTTTAAATGTAGCCGTAAAAAACGAAGGCAAGGTCTTAGCTAAGTTAAGAAAAGACCCACACATTAAACCTGCACCAGATACAAGCTATCACTATGTCGCGAAAGCTGATGCCTTGTCGAAGCCACGACCGATTATCATTGGCTTTGGCCCTGCGGGCATTTTTGCAGCGCTTATTCTCGCCCAATCTGGTTTTAAGCCTATCGTGCTAGAACGTGGGAAAGAAGTACGTAAGCGTACACAAGATACTTGGGGGCTATGGCGTAGAGGCAAGCTCAACCCTGAATCTAATGTGCAATTTGGCGAAGGTGGTGCGGGCACATTTTCTGATGGCAAACTATATAGCCAAATTAAAGACCCCAAGCATTATGGTCGCAAAGTAATACAAGAGTTTGTAAAAGCAGGCGCGCCTGCAGAGATCCAGTATGTGAGCCACCCACATATTGGCACGTTTAAATTGGTAGATATGGTCGAAAAGATGCGTCGAAACATCATTGCGCTTGGCGGTGATATTCGCTTTGACAGTCGTGTAGAAGATATCGCGATTGAAAATGGTGAAGTTCAGGGCGTGACGTTACAAACAGGAGAGCACATTACTACGAACCATTTGGTCTTAGCGGTAGGCCATAGCGCGCGTGATACGTTTGAAATGATTCATAAAAATGGTATTTATATAGAAGCAAAACCTTTCTCTATCGGGTTTAGAATTGAACACCCACAAGGGCTAATTGACCGCGCACGCTACGGCAAGAGCTATAGTGAGGACTTACTTAATAAGATAGGTGCAGCAGATTACAAGCTGGTACACCATGCTAAAAATGGCCGTAGTGTCTATAGTTTTTGCATGTGCCCTGGCGGCACTGTGGTTGCCGCCGCTTCGGAACCCAACCGCGTGGTGACCAACGGCATGAGCCAATATAGCCGCAATGAGCGTAACGCGAATGCGGGCATTGTGGTGGGCATTACGCCTGAGGTAGACTACCCACCAGAAGCGAGTCCCCATGGCCCATTAGCAGGAATAGAACTCCAACGCCAATTAGAAAGCCATGCTTATGTGTTAGGTGGTAGTAATTACAACGCACCAGCGCAGCTTATTGGTGATTATCTGAGTAATAAACCATCAACACAGTTTGGGGAAGTGACGCCTTCTTATACACCAGGGGTAACCCTTACCAATTTAGACTCCGCACTCCCTGAATTTGCAAATACTGCCATTCGCGAGGCCATTCCAGTGTTCGCCAAAAAGATAAATGGTTTTGACTTAGCTGACGGCATACTCACTGGTGTTGAAACGCGGACGTCTTCACCCATCCGTATCAAACGTGATGACGACACGTTGCAAAGCATCAATACCAAAGGCTTGTTTCCTTGTGGTGAAGGCGCGGGTTATGCAGGCGGCATTCTTTCTGCTGGAGTGGATGGTATTAAGGTGGCCGAAGCCGTCGCTTTAAGCTTAGTAACAAAGCGTAATAACAAGGAGCCATAAAATTGAAACTATTCTTTAACTCATTTTTCATCCTGTTTTTTAGTGTATTCACACACCCTGCTTTGGCRCTAGATGATGCTGCCCTRATGTAYAACGAGGTTGCKAGACACCACAACCAAAGTGGCATTTATGTATTAGATAAAGGCGAAGATGCTTTGCTAGCCAGAGCTTGGTTAGCTGATCACGCGCAAAGAACGATAGAAGTACAATACTTTATTTGGAGCACCGACAATATTGGGATTTTGGCTTCTGAGGCATTACTACGTGCAGCGGATAGAGGGGTGAAAGTACGCGTGATCGTGGACGACTTGTTCATAGATGCCCCAGATAAAACATTGATTGCTTTGGCGAAACATACCAATATTGATATCCGCATCTACAATCCTCAACATAACGTCGGCACGCCATTCCATCGGCGCTTACTTAATATTGCGATAAACTTTAGAGGGGTAAATCAACGCATGCACGATAAGACCTTTGTTGTTGATAGTGATTTTGCCATTACTGGTGGCCGCAACATGGCTGCAGAATATTTTGATTACAACCAAACCTATAACTTTAGAGACCGTGATGCCCTCTTACTCGGCAAAGTGGCCAATGATGTGCAAACAAGTTTTAATCGGTTTTGGGCTAGCCCACTTAGCGCCCCCGTAGAGGAGCTGTACGATGGAATAGGTCTTATGCGAAAAAACGTGAGTGTTAAGCATTCAGAAATTATTGATATCTATGCTCACTTACATGCGTATGCAAACAACCCTGAAAATTTTAGTCCTAAAATGCGCCAAGCAATTAAGCAAACGCCACACGCAATCAAACAACTGCTTGCGGAAACAGTCTGGACAAATATTACGTTTATTAGCGACACCCCTGGCAAGAATGGCAATCGCTTACTACTAGGTGGTGGTGGCAAAACGACTGAGAAATTAGCAAAACTAGTAGAAAATGCGAAACATAGCATTGTGATTCAATCACCCTATTTAGTGATGTCTAGACAAGCGATCAAACTGTTTAAACGCGCATTAAAGCGCGGTGTTAGCGTTAAAATAAACACCAACTCTCTCGCCTCCACCGATAACTTAATGGCTTTTAGTGGTTACCGAAATCAGCGTGGTGTTTTATTGAAAATGGGTATTGAGCTTTATGAATTCAAACCAGATCCAGCCATCACCAAACACCTCATGCATAATGAATTTTCCAATCAGGAGAAGCCACCCATATTTGCTATTCATGCTAAAACAATGGTAGTCGACCAACAAACCGTTTTTATAGGCACTTTTAATTTCGATCCGCGCTCTGAAAACTTAAATACTGAAGTGGGTATTATTGCGAAAAATACGACGCTTGCAAATAGCGTAGAAGCCGCAATTCTAACGGACATGCTTCCAGAAAACAGTTGGAATGCCGCAACTGACAAGCCCGACAAATTTGCTTCTGCAAGCAAGCGCAGGCGCGTTACACTCCTACAGCTTACGCCGATTAAACCATTGTTATAAACAAAAAACAGCCATTTCAAAATGGCTGTTTTTTATTTCACTTTAGTTTCTAATTAAATAATCAAAAGCCCCTAAAGCTGCTTTGGAGCCCTCGCCCATTGCAATGATAATTTGCTTATAGGGAATAGTAGTCACATCCCCTGCTGCAAACACGCCATCGACATTGGTTGACCCATGGTGGTTAATCTCAATCTCATTGTATGGGCTTAAGGCTACACCACTACCTTTTAACCAAGCCGTATTAGGTACTAAACCAATCTGAATAAATACACCTTCCAACTCGACAGTTTTTGATTCTCCTGTTTTGCTATCGGTATAAACCAAGCCAGTGACTTTATCCTTAGCTCCTGTAATTTCACTAGTTTCTACATTTAAGATGATGGTTATATTACTTAATGAACGTAATTTATCTTGCAATACAGCATCCGCTTTTAGCGCATCGCCACGTTGCAATAACGTAACGTGTCCGACAATACCTGCCAAATCAATCGAAGCTTCTACGCCAGAGTTGCCGCCACCAATGACCGCAACATGCTTGCCTTTAAATAAAGGTCCATCACAATGCGGGCAATAAGCGACGCCTTTGTTTTGATACTCAGTTTCTCCTGGCACACCAAGCTTACGCCAGCGTGCGCCAGTTGCCGCTATCACAACTTTACTTTGCAAACTACCGCCATTTTCTAAACCAACTTCAATCAAACCATCGCTTCTCTTCAATGAAGCTGCTTTCTGTAATGGCATGATGTCAACGTCATAGCTTTTCACATGTTCTTCTAACGCAGCAACCAGTTTTGGCCCTTCGGTCTCTTGTACTGATATGAAGTTCTCAATGGCAAGCGTATCCATCACTTGGCCGCCMMAAYGTTCKGCWWSMWCWMMCGTNCNNATGCCTTTACGCGCGGCATAGATGGCCGCAGCAGCACCTGCTGGCCCACCCCCGATAATCAACACATCAAAAGGATCTTTGGCATTTATTTTTGCGGCTTCTGTTGCCGATGCAYCCGTATCAATTTTGGGCAAAATTTCATCTAGCTCCATCCGACCAACACCAAACTCTTCCCCATTTAAGAAAGTGGTTGGCACAGACATGATGTTCTTGGCTTTCACTTCATCTTGATACAGTCCACCCTCTACCATCACATGTGTAATGTTAGGGTTAATCACCGCCATCATATTCAATGCTTGCACAACATCTGGGCAGTTATGGCAAGTAAGTGAGACATAAGTCTCAAAATGAAATTCGCCTTCAATGGCTGCAATTTGATCAATTTTATCTTGCGCCAACTTCATAGGGTGGCCGCCCGTATGTAACAAAGCTAAGATTAAAGAAGTGAATTCATGGCCTAGCGGAATGCCAGCAAAACGCACACCAACCGATTGATCAGCTTTGCTATGCGCGTCACCACGCTTCACTGCAAACGAAGGTTTACGTGTATTGTCTTCCTGTGTCAGCGTCACTTTATCCGACATGCTCGCAATTTCTGCTAACAATGCATGCATCTCTTTTGCATCCGCACTGTCGTCTAAAGATTCTGCCAATACAATCGGCTCACGTAACATTTGYAAGTACGTTTGTAATTGCGATTTAATGTTTGYTTCTAATGCCATRATTACTCTCTTCCGTTTATTCTGCTCACAAAAAAAGCGCTATCTTTTGAATAACGCCCTTACTTTGTTACTAGCCGCCAAGGTTTTGTCTAAGCGAACTTCTTACACTTCAGCATTCTGGAGTGCAGCATTAGCTACACTCCTAGAAAACCAAGTGTTTAGATCTTACCTACTAAGTCGATAGAAGGTGTTAATGCTTCTTTACCTGGTGTCCATGATGCTGGGCAAGCTTCATTTGGATGTGCTGCAACATATTGTGCTGCTTGTGCTTTACGTAGCAAATCAGCAGCAGAACGGCCAATCCCTAAATCATTAATTTCAGCTGTTTTAATCACGCCCTCTGGATTAATAATAAACGTACCGCGTAGTGCCAAGCCTTCTTCTTCAATCATCACATCAAAATTACGTGTGATTGCACCAGTAGGATCGCCAATCATTGGATAGTTGATTTTTTTAATCGTGTCAGAAGCATCGTACCAAGCTTTATGTGTGAAATGCGTATCGGTAGAAACAGCATAAATCTCAAGACCAATTTTTTCAAACTCAGGGTACAAGTCTGCTAAATCACCAAGCTCTGTTGGACACACAAAAGTAAAGTCAGCTGGGTAAAATACAAATGCAGACCATTTACCTTTTAGGTCAGCTTCTGTAATTTCTACAAAAGCTCCGTTATGAAATGCTTGTGCTTTAAATGGTTTAATTTCTGTATTAATAAGTGACATCTTTTTTCCTTTAGTTGGTTGTTAAAAATAAGTGATAGGAACATTAAGTTCTAAAAATATTTCTTTGCTAATCGTTATTGAATGAAGGCCATTATAGAGAAGGCCTGACAATTAGTAAATTTGATTGTTTTTATCACATTGATAAATTAAATTTATCAATGTGCTGCATATTACACATTATAAATAATCTCGTAATGTTTAAGCAATAATTGTCGTTTCCGCTTGCCCTGAGCGGCCGAAATTATCATGCCAAGCGACACTCACCTTGTCTTCTAGCTTTGCATCACTTATGTGAAAAGTTAAATAAGGGTTTTTAGATATGCCTGTGCCTAATTGCATTTCAACGACAGGCCTACCCTGATGATTGATGGTGATGAGCTGAATAAAGTGTGCAGGAATTAACTGACCAGCATCATCTTTACCGCGACCTGTATGCATTGGGTGCGTAATAATCGCTTTTACTTGCACCACACCATCAGCATCCGCTAACAGTTTTGCCCGAATTTTCATGCTGGATTTGAAATTTTTATTAACGCTGCCGCTACCGCCACAACCATTTTCCAATACAGTTACTTTTTTAGAGGCAGTAAAATACCGTTCACCAGACTTCACAATAATTTTGATGTCAGCGGTCTCAGCCATCTTAATACGCGTCACCATCTGAGGTAACGCGCCTTGATTAAACATTGTGTTTGTAATGAGCGCAGTCGGGTTTTTATCGACGAACACAGCAATTGCTTCGGTATTTGGAATATGACTATGCACGGCCACTTGTACAATCGCTCCATTTTCAGCATGGCTTGGCGCTGTAATTTCAATATCCTTGCTGGCAATCTCATTATTAATGGATAAGCCAGCTCCTGCATCAACGACATTATCCGCTTGGAAAGCGACTTTATTCCAAACAGCGGCTAATGCATTTAGCGGCACTAATAACAATGACGCAATACTGAACCCCAAAAAACTTCTACGTTTCATGCTGTCACTTTGCCCATGGTTAACTTTTCTTCTTTCGATTCTTTTGTAAACGTTGCAACTGTTTTAAACGCGCTTCCACAATAGACTTTTCGTAAAAAGAGCCATCTTTTGCTTTTGCTGCAAAATCCATCTGCTCTACCGCTTTATCTACATTATATTTCCGATAGTATGCCTCACCTTGTGCTTGATACCGCAATAAATCTTTACGCTGTATATAGTAGGCTTTTGCTAATAATTCGTAAAAATATGGATCATCGGGGTAAAGCTTGTGCTTAGACTTCACCAACGCAATCATTTCTTTTGCTTGTTTAATGGCTAAAAAATGTTCCGCGTAGCCATAAATTAGCGCTCTATTTTCCGGATATTTTTTTAAAGCCATCGCATACTGCTTAGYCGCGCTTTGTGGATTGTTACCAGCCACTTCTACTCGCGCCTTCAAGTTGTCGACAAATGCACTTTTAACACCATGCGCATTGAGCCATTTAATCTGACTTCTTGCTCCCACAACATCATTTTTACGTAACATCGCCAATGCCAAACCATAATGCTCAGCTGTTTCATTGGCATATCGACCAGCATTAATATTGTTATTAAATTGGTCGATATCCGCTTGCGCTAAACCACTGCTGGCGCGCAACTTGGCACGTACAAAATGATAATCCAAGCTAGAAGCAACTTGTTTATATGGCATGTTCGCCACACGATTCTCAACGTCAGAAATACGCTCTGACGTCAACGGGTGTGTCCGTAAGAAACTAGGCGCACTACCCTCTACAAAACGTGACCCCCTCTGCAAAGTCGTAAAAAAGTCCACCATTCCTCTTGGATCAAACCCTGCATTTTCTAGCACACTTAAGCCGACGCGATCCGCCTCTCGTTCATGCGCACGCGTGTAGTCTAATTGTCTTTGTATCCCAGCCGCAGATGAAGCCGTTAGTGCGCCAGAGGCCAGCTCTGGGTTTGCACGTGCAACCAGTAAAGCCAAGGCAATACCCGCAATATTTTTAAACGTATCTGTTTTTTGCTTAGCGAGCATGCGCGCTAAATGATGTTGCGTCACATGGCCAATCTCGTGCCCAAGCACGCTTGCTAATTCCGACTCTGAATTAGATGCCAAAAATAAACCGGTATGCACGCCAATCACCCCACCCGGCATCGCAAAAGCATTAATCGACATATCTTTAACAACAAARAAATGAAAARTTTGTTGTTTATCATCGCTCGCGGCGGCTAAGCGGTTACCTAGCGCTTGTAAGTAATCAATCACCTCTATAKCTTGCAACACCTCGTCACTCACCGCCACTTCACGCAAAATCTGTTCCGCAATGCGCTGTTCATCTTGCGCCGACAATACAGTTTGTGAAACATCGCCTAGCTCAGGCAAGTCATCATGCAACTCACTAGGTAAGCTTGTATCCAAGTCTATGGTCTTGGTGTAAGGCTTGCCTGAAAAGGTTCTTTCAGCAAAAGCCGTGTTTGCCACAAGCAAACTTAATGTGAATAGTAGATATAATATGCGTAGCATGTAGATGTTTTATATTGAATCAGTATTGCTATGATAATGTCTTTGGGGTGCAAGTTCACACCAAATCGTAAATAGGATGGAAAAATGGATAAATTAACGCACTTTGACAACCAAGGACAAGCACATATGGTCGATGTTGGCGACAAAGCTAGTACGCGGCGTATTGCCATTGCCAGCGGGAAAATAAGTATGTTACCAAGCACATTGGCACTTATTCAATCTGGCGATGCAAAGAAAGGCGACGTGCTGGGCATTGCGCGCATCGCCGCCATCCAAGCCAGCAAAAAAACGGCTGATTTAATTCCGCTATGCCACCCTATTAGCTTAAGTAAAGTTGCCGTCGATTTTGATATTGATGCAAAAACGAACAGCATTAACTGCAAGGTTACTGCAGAAACCACTGGGCAAACAGGCGTGGAAATGGAAGCACTCACTGCCGTGAATGTCGGCTTATTAACCATCTATGATATGTGTAAAGCGGTGGATAGAGGCATGACGATAAACGACATCAAACTATTAGAAAAGCAAGGTGGAAAATCTGGTCACTGGACAGCAAACAAAAATCGTTAGGAGAATATTGATGTTAAAAACACTATTTAAATCATTACTACTTTGTATTACATTTGCGCTGACTTTAACGGCTTGCAAAGAACAACAAAAAGCTTCTGCTGAAATCGGGGCCAAACCTAAACAAATGATAGACAAGGCAACACAGGCCGTTGAAAGTATCGAAGCAGCACAGGCACTTACACTTGAAAAAATAGACGCAATTGATGGTGAAACTGAATAGCTTTACACTAAATCAGCCACGCGTTGCGCACTTGCAGGGGCCATCGTTAAACCATATCTAAAATGACCCGTGTTTAAGTAAAGGTTTTTAATCGTCGGGTGTACGGCAATTGTCGGCATATTATCTGGCGTACCGGGCCGCAAGCCACTCCAATGTTTCACAATGGGTGCATCTTTTAAACTAGGCATAATGGCTTCGGCCTTACGCTGCAATTCTTGTTTAATCACTTCAGTAACCCCAGTGTCAAACCCAACATCTTCTAGTGTACTACCTGCCAAAAGGTAGCCATCACGACGCGGCACCAAGTAAAAACCATCTTGATACACAATATTAGACAACGCATTAACTGGCACTTGATAAAGCAAAATTTGACCACGCATCGGTTTAATATTCAGTGTTAACGCCGTCTCTTTCAATAGTTCAAAACTCCATGCACCCGAGGTCACCACGTATTGATCAGCTTCTAACATTTCGCCACTGGTCGTAGGCCACGCATGAATTTCTGAGGTTTCCGCGATAGGGCTGAGCTGCGTATTTTCGACTAACTGCACACCATGCAGTATTAAGCTTTGTTTTAAGGCTTGCATCAACCTAGGGTTACGTACTTGACCAACACTAGGCAAAAACAAATCCCCTGACTGCAGTTCCACCGGAATCTGATTTTTTTTACACCAATCAACTGCAAGCGCTTCATCATAAGGTGGCTTAATACGCATGCCACTTTGAATATATTCTGGATCAATGCCGGTCTCTTGCAATAATTGCTGGCAAATCTGAGGGTAGCGTGCCGCGCCCTCTAGACTAAGCTGATTGACTGCTTTTTTATAAAACCAAGGTAACAATGGGAACAATAAGCCTGCACCCGCCCAAGAAGCCTCTCCTGACGTTTGTGCGGCAATATTATTTCGCTCTACTACCATCACTTGGTGACCACGCTGCGCTAGCGTTAATGCCGTCATGCAGCCGACAATGCCRCCGCCAACGACAATGATTTTTGACCCCATGTGTTATTGACCTGAAATCAAATAAATTTCAGCAGCGACGATGCCTTCTTGCGGGCCAAGTAACACAATAATATCCCCGTCACCTAAAATAATATCTGGACGAGGGGAAATATCTGCCCGCATATTAGGTCGACGCAAATGCTGCACTTCGACCTCAAATTTAGCCAAATCAAGCTGACCCATCCGCTTATCGCATGCATATGCATTTTTGCTAATTTCTACTGGATGTAAGCTTAACTGTTGTGTTTCTTCGAACTCAACAGTAGCATCTGACACACCGCGGAAATAACCTTTAAACTTTTTATACCGCTCTTTACGAAATAGGCGAATGCGCTTAACAACACGGTTTAGTGGCACCCCTAGAATGAGTAATGCGTGAGAAGCTAGCATCAAACTAACTTCCAATGTCTCAGGCACAACTTCAGCGGCACCGGCCTTACTAAACTCCTCCATATGCGATTCATCAGAAGTTCGAACGACCACAGGCAAGTTTGGGTAATTTTCTTGTGTCACATGTAATATTTTCATAGAAGAGCGCATATCGGTATAACTAATAATGAGCGCTTTTGCATGATCCGCCCCTGCGGCAGCTAATACAGCCCCCCTACCAGCATCTCCATACATCACATGCTCGCCAGCAACGGCCGCTTCATGCACCCTTGTTGGGTCTATATCTAATGCAATAAAAGGAATATTCTCTTCTTTCAAGAATCGACCTAAATACTGCCCGCTTCGCCCATAACCACAAAGAATGACATGATCAACCAAGCCTTTACCAACATGTTCAAGCTCGTCTACCTTTCTACTATTATTCAATAAATAACTCTTGACCAGTTTACGCGCGATACGGCCATTGTATTGAATAATAAATGGGGCAATGACCATAGATAACAGACAAGCTGATAGCACCAATTGTAATTCATCCCCACCAATTAGATTTTGACCCAAACCTAACGTTAAAATAACAAATCCAAACTCCCCTGCTTGCGCAAGTATGACGCCAGTGCGAATACCAACACCCCACTCATAACCATAGATTCGGACTAATACTGCAATGACCGCCGTCTTAAATAAGACAAAGGCAAGTAATAATGAAAATACCAAACCAATGTTTTGCGCTAGATAATTAAAATCCAGCAACATGCCAACACTGATAAAAAATATACCCATCAAAATATCACGGAACGAAGCAATATCCGCTTCCACCTGATACCGATACCGCGTTTCAGAAATCAGCATGCCAGCGATAAAAGCGCCTAAAGCATAAGAGAGACCCGCCAAATTTGTGGCAAAGGCTAATAGCAAGGTCACCATCAGCACATTCATCACAAACAATTCTCGGGAACGTTGGCGAGCAACGACACTAAACCAAAAATTAATCACCGTCTTACCGTATTTAAATAAGATAAATAACAAGAAAACTGTTTTAAGAAATGACAATCCAAGAATCGTTGTTAAATCGGCAGTTTCTGCCCCCAGCGCAGGGATTAACACCAAAATAGGGATCACGGCTAAATCTTGAAAGAGCAARATACCAATACTTAATCGGCCATGTCTTGAGTTCAGGTCAACACGTTCCATCAATATTTTGGWAACAATTGCAGTAGAGGACATGGTCAATGCAGAAGCCACAATAAAGGCCACAATAAAACTGAACCCAGCAGCCCAGGCTGCAAAAATAATAGCCGACAGCGTAATAACCACCTGCGCGCCACCCAAACCAAATAATGTTTTGCGCATGGCATAAAGTTTGGGCAAACTAAATTCCAATCCGATGCTAAACATTAAAAACACAATGCCAAATTCAGCTAAATGRCGTCCCGACTCAGTATCTGGCAACAAACCAAAAGCATAAGGCCCAAACACAACGCCCACAATAAAGTAAGCCAGCATTGGCGGCAATCGCATTGCGCGGAAAAATGCCACGGACAAAACTGAGCTAGTTAACACTAACAATACACTGGCGAGCGAGTTAAACAATGATGTACTTTCTTAAATATTTATTTATTTTTATCACAAACCATGCGRTTTAGGCAAAAAATGTGCCTGTTTTTCCTATTTAATGAGAAAACCTACGTTTTTACTTTATTCGCGACTCATTCCCTTTTATACTAATTGTATTATGTGTCCCTCTTTACTTCAAACAGAATTACCACACGCAAAGAAACGAACAGCGCTCACGCTCGCGCGAGAAGTGCTACACATTGAAGCAAAAGAAATTGAGGCATTAGCCGCAAGACTAGATGACAACTTTGAAGCAGCAGTGCAATTGATTCTGCATTGTCAGGGCCGTGTCGTGGTCAGTGGCATGGGAAAATCCGGTCATATTGGCGGAAAAATTGCTGCAACGTTAGCAAGCACAGGAACGCCTGCCTTTTTTATGCACCCAGCCGAAGCAAACCATGGCGACTTAGGCATGATTACGCATGGGGATGTGATGATTGCTCTGTCTAATTCAGGTGAAAGTGACGAATTACTCAACATACTCCCAACGATTAAACGCCTCGGCGTCAAAGTCATCAGCATTACAGGAAAAACAAGCTCTTCTTTAGCTAAAGAATCACATATCCACCTTAGCGCAGAAGTATCCCAAGAGGCTTGTCCATTAGGATTGTCCCCTACTGCCAGCACAACAACAGCCTTAGCGCTAGGTGATGCATTGGCCGTTTGCGTGTTGGACTGTCGTGACTTCTCTGCTGAGGATTTTGCAAAGTCACACCCAGGTGGCAATTTAGGCAGACGCTTACTCACCCGCGTAAAAGACATCATGCGTACAGGGGATGCGGTGCCTTATGTATTTGATAAGGCCCTACTAGCGGAGGCTTTAATTGAAATAACAAATAAAAACCTCGGCTTCACAGCTGTCGTTGATGATAATCGTGCCTTAGTCGGCATTTTTACCGATGGCGATTTACGGCGCGTATTCGCGACTGGCATTAATGCTGAGTCTACTAACATTGCAGAGGTGATGCATAAGAATCCAAACACGATTACCGCAGAAAAATTAGCTGCTGAAGCCGTGGAAATAATGGAAAACAAAAAGATTAACGGGCTGCTAGTCACAGACGACAGCAACAAACTGGTCGGTGCATTCAATATGCATGATTTATTAAAAGCAAAAATTGTTTAATTGGGAAGAAGATAAAATTGAGTGAAGTAACAGAAACAGTATTGGCACGCGCAAAGAACATTAAAGTCATTATTTTTGATGTAGATGGAGTGATGACTGATGGTGGGCTAACAATAGGCGATGATGCTCAAGAATATAAAACATTTCATGCGCACGATGGCTTAGGCATGAAGTTGTTGAAAAAAAGTGGTGTGCAAATGGCAATTATCACAGGGCGCACATCAAAGGTGGTGACGACAAGAGCGGAAACCACTGGTATCGCACATTTCTACCAAGGGGTAGAAGATAAACTTGTTGCATTTAATGATTTAATCAAAGAACTCAATGTTAAACCAGAAGAAGCTGCTTTTATGGGAGATGACATTGTCGATGTACCACCAATGTTACGTTGCGGGTTAGCCATTAGTGTTCCAGCAGCACCTTCCTCAGTAAAAGAACGTGCGCACTACGTAACAACGCGACAAGGCGGCAAAGGAGCGGTTAGAGAGGTGTGTGAACTGCTCATGAAAGCACAAGGAACTTATGATGCCATCACCGCGCAGTATTTTAAATAATGATGTATTTTGCATTGGGCATTAAGTAAACCATGTTAAATCGGACTGCCATTCTGTTCCCTCTAGTCTTAGCTGGACTAATGGCGCTTCTGACTTTTTGGATATACCAAACAGTAGAACAACAAGGCCCAAAACTCGACGGCAGTAACCGCCATGACCCTGACTACATCATGGAAAATTTTGTAACGACACAAACAGATGACAAGGGGAAACTACGCTACGTTTTAGCGGCGACAAAAATGTCGCATTACCCCGACGACGACAGTGCCGTGTTAGAACTGCCAGAATTCACGCAATATGCAACGAATAAACCATACACAACCATTAAAGGCTTAAGAGCAAATGTCTCTAGTGATGGCGAAGAAATAGAAATGATTGATGATGTCGTCGTTGTTAGACAGGCATCTGCTGACAAAGGGGAAATGCGCGTCTTAACCGATAGGTTAATCATATTTCCAAACCAAGATTTAGCAAAAACAGACCGCCCTGTTGTGATTAAGCAAGCACCAAAAACAATCATCCATGCAACTGGTATGATTTACGACAAGAAGAAGAAAACATTACAGCTATTTAAACGTGTGAATGCGCATTATGAAAAACCTAAAAACAAAACGAGATGACCGATTAACATCTATCGGAACGATGATAGAAAACATGGTGAAATAATGAATATTATCTTCCGCGCAAGCGTTATTTTAATCAGCTTTTGCTTTAGCCTAAGTGCGTTTGCAGAAGCCGCAGATAGAGACCAGCCGATTGAACTTGAGGCAGATAGCGTGATTATTGATGATGCAAAAAAAATCAGCACCTACTTAGGCAACGTGATATTAACCCAAGGCACACTGGTCATCCGTGCTGCTAAATTAATTGTCCGTGAAGACCGGAATGGCTTTCAACACAGCACATCGACTGGCAACCCAACAACATTCAAGCAAAAACGTGAAGGAAAAAATGAATACATGACAGGTAGTGGCAGACGTATTGAATATGACGGGCGAATGGACAAAATACAACTTTACACAAAGGCATGGGTCAAGCGTGGCGAAGACATCGTCTATGGCGACTATATTAGCTACGATGCCAACGCAGAATATGCTGAAGTCTTTGGGGGCAAGAAATCAGAGAGCGGCGGGCCTTCCAGTGGAAGAGTTAGAGCTATCATTCAACCAAAAAACAAGCCAAATAAAGCCCCTGCTGCCCCAACAAAATCGAAAGCACCTACCTCGATTAACAAGCTTAAATTCAGTGACCAACTTACATTTCCCACAGAATAAACATAACCATGAGTGAACTTGTTGTAAAAAACCTTCGAAAGTCTTACAAGTCACGCACCGTCGTGCATGATATTTCGCTGCATATTAAAAGCGGAGAGGTCGTTGGGTTGCTAGGGCCGAATGGGGCAGGTAAAACAACAAGCTTCTATATGATGGTTGGTTTAGTGCCGCTGGATGCTGGGGAGATTACTTTAAACGGAAAGTCGCTCACCCGTATGCCCATTCACGTACGTGCGCAAATGGGGCTGGCTTAYTTACCYCAAGAACCTTCTATTTTCCGTAAACTCACAGTCACTGAAAAYATCATGGCTATACTTGAGTTACARRAYMTAGATGATGAAGCRCGACAAGAGCGATTAGARTCACTMTTACATGACCTCCATATTTTACATATTCGTGATAATGCTGCCATCAGTCTATCGGGTGGGGAGCGAAGAAGAGTTGAAATTGCACGTTGCTTAGCGGCCGACCCTAATTTTATTTTATTAGATGAACCGTTTGCTGGCATAGACCCGATAGCTGTGTTGGACATACAAAAAATCATTCGCTTTCTATCTTCTCGCAACATTGGTGTTCTGATTACAGATCACAACGTGCGTGAGACGTTAGGCATTTGTGATCGCGCTTACATCGTGAATGAAGGCGCTGTCTTCGCCTCTGGCAGCCCTGCAGAAATTGTGAGCAATGAAGATGTGCGGGAAGTATATTTAGGTAGAGACTTTAAGCTCTAACTCACGATGAAGCAAAGCTTACAATTAAGAACCTCACAAAACCTAGCGCTCACACCGCAGTTGCAACAATCCATTCGCTTGCTGCAACTTTCTACGCTTGAATTAAATCAAGAGCTTGAAGTGATATTACAAGAAAACCCGCTGCTAGAACTAGTAGAGGGTGAAGAAGAGCAAGAGAACACCACTGATGAACGCGAGACAACGGCAGAAGACGCAACAAGCACTGATGCCAACAACACCGAAATGACTGGGAATGCCGATGTCGACACGCAAGTCGAAACAGAAGTAAGTAGCACCTCCAAAGATGCTGCTGCTGAAACCCCAATTTCTGATGAAGACTTCAAGAAAAATGACTTTGATGAAGATTACGAAGAGTACGGTAGCGCAAGCACTTGGGATGAAGGTAGCAAACAAAACAACGCAGGTGATGACGACAACGATTTCACCCGTGAAAATGCTGTCGCAGAGAGCCTACGGGATCATTTACTAGACCAGTTAAAACTGTTAGCACTTTCTGATCGTGATCAAAGGTTGATACTGCTGCTCATTGATAGCATTAATGAAAATGGTTATTTAGAGGTTTCATTAGATGAGATCATGGAGTCGCTTCCAATAGAACTCGAAGTGGAATTGGTCGAATTAGAAACCGTGCTTAAACACGTTCAGAATTTAGACCCACCGGGCATCGGAGCCACTAGCTTACAAGAGTGTATTTCACTGCAGCTCAATATGCTGCCTGAGGACATACCTGATTTACGTTTTGCCAAAGTGATTGTAGAAGAGCATTTACAAGTCCTTGCCAATAAAGATTTTAATAAGCTACGTAAGCTACTTAACTGTAGTGAAGAAAGYTTAAAAAGTGCGCAAGCATTGATTCAGCTRCAAAATCCACGCCCTGGTGCTGACTTTGCACAATTCAGTCCTGATCACTTCATTCAACACGAAGTACTTGTGAAAAAAGTTAAAGGCATATGGGTGGCAACATTGAATGATGGGGTGATGCCAAAACTACGCATCAATCAACTGTATGCAGATATTCTAAAGAAAAGTCGCGAAAGTTCTGGCCAATACTTGCAAAGCCAAATGCAAGAAGCACGCTGGATGATTAAAAACATTCAGCAACGATTCTCTACCATCCTGCGCGTTTCTCAGGCCATTGTGGATAGACAGCGAAATTTCTTTGAGCATGGTGAAATTGCGATGCGACCATTAGTGCTACGAGAAATAGCAGAAGAACTTGAGTTACATGAATCAACAATCTCTCGTGTGACAACGCATAAGTATATGTTGACCCCTAGAGGCATCTTTGAGCTTAAATACTTTTTTGGCAGCCACGTTTCCACCGATGCTGGTGGTGAATGTTCGGCAACAGCCATTCGCGCACTAATCAAGCAATTAGTCGCTGAAGAGAACACTAAGAAGCCAATGTCAGACAATAAAATTAGCGAAATGTTATCGAAGCAAGGCATCGTTGTTGCACGACGCACCATTGCGAAATATCGCGAATCCCTCAATATCCCCCCTGCTAATTTACGCAAATCTTTATAAAAACGTATTAAATAGTCCTTAAGGTCAGTTGCACAGTCTCGTCAAAGGTGTACACTAAAATTGTACTTAAGTTTTCACTTACCCAAATCTATTGAGGTAATCACTTAAGAACAAATTCAGAAAAGGATCAAATTATGAATTTACAATTAACAGGACACCATCTAGAAGTAACACCTGCATTACGAGAATATGTAGAAACTAAACTAAGTAAAATTAGCAATCACTTTGATCATGTGATTGATGTCAAAGTCACCATGCGTGTAGAGAAGCTAGCCCAAAAGGTAGAAGCAACACTACATGTGCCAGGGAACGACATGCACGCGGAAAGTAGCGATGAAAATATGTATAGTGCTATCGATATCCTGACAGATAAGCTTGACCGCCAAGTACTCAAACATAAAGAAAAAAGTGGCAACCACCGAAAAGTGAATGGTGCGGTTAAACACCAAACAATTAACTAGCACTTGCTGCATAGTTTAATAATCATTCACTCCTCAAGCTCTCTCCGAGCTTGAGGCAACCATCAACACCCTACCCACCTCAACAACCTTTCTTTATTAGCACCAGTGTGCGATTTTGTAGAGAATGTTAGTATGTAATGTCTAGTAGCTCTAAAAACAAAGACGACCAAATGCATTTAATTATACTCACAGGCTTATCAGGGTCAGGTAAAAGTGTTGCATTACGCGCACTAGAAGATAGTGGGTTTTATTGCATCGATAATTTACCTGCCACAATGTTACCCCTCATATCACAGCATATTGAATCTAGCCAACATAATCATGTTGCCATCAGTATTGATTGCCGTAGTGCTGCTTTAGAAAATCTACCCAGCGCTATTGACCAACTAAAGGCAAGTGGTAATCAAGTAGACTTACTGTTTTTAGAATGTAATGTCGAAACATTGGTAAAGCGCTTTAGTGAGACAAGACGTAAACACCCATTAAGTGATGCCCAAACTACGTTGGCTGAAAGCATTGCAAATGAACGTGAACTACTGGCTGACTTTAGTCGCCTTGGTCATCGAATAGACACTAGCAACATCAGTGCTAATGCCTTACGTAGTTATGTGCGTGAACTCATCGCACAACCATCAAACACAATGGCTTTACTGTTTAACTCTTTTGGGTTTAAAAACGGTATCCCACTGGACGCTGATTTTATCTTTGATGTCCGCAGCCTGCCCAAYCCACATTATGATAAAACTTTGCGCCCACTCACGGGYCAAGATGAAGCAGTGGCTACCTTTTTAGAAATGGCTCCGATGGCTGTAGAAATGCTAGCGGACATTAAACAATACATCGAGAAATGGATACCTAGCTTTGAACAAGACAATCGTAGTTATCTCACCATCGCCATTGGGTGTACAGGTGGTCAGCACCGTTCCGTTTATTTTGTTGAGCAGTTGAGCCAGCATTTCAAAGAGTCTCAACACAAGGTCATTACACGCCATCGTGAGTTAGACTAAAGGTGTTTACAGAGCGCCGAATAAAACAATGTTGAAAAATCTAAGTTGATAACCATATATAACATTAAGTTTAGTGAATAACCGACCCACAGGAGAGAATTATGTCAGAAGAAATCATCGTCCCTAATAATGATGATAAAAACATTGCCACTGTTACGCACTTAGCTGGCACTGTCTTTTCATTTATCCCAGCACTCCTTGTTTGGTTGCTCAAAAAAGACGATAGCGCATATATTTCAGACCAAGCCAGAGAAGCACTTAATTTTCAAATCACGGTTGCGATTTCCATGTTTGTTTGTAGCGCCATCTTATCTTGGGTACTCATTGGATTAGCCTTTATTCCAATTATTTGGATGGGTAATATTGTTTTTTGTATTATTGCCGCCATCTCTACTAGTAAGGGTGAAACCTATCGTTATCCACTCTGTCTACGTTTAATCAATTAAGTTATTAATGTTAAGGAACGACTTTGTCATCAAACCCATTGCTGCATTTTTCTGGTTTACCTAAATTTAGCGAAATCAAACCTGAACACATTAGCCCAGCTATCGACAGCTTGATTACTGAAGGCCGTGCTTTAGTTGAGCGCCTTGCCACCAGCCAAGAGAGTCCAACATGGGGGAATTTTGCACTCAAACTAGAAGATCATAGCGAAAATATGGGGCGAGCTTGGAGCCAAGTGGGCCATATGAATGCGGTAGTTAATAGCCCTGAATTACGTGAAGCTTATAATGATAATTTGCAGAAGTTAACTGATTTTGGTAGCGATTTAGCGCAAGATACGCGCTTATACGAGAAGTTCAAGGCTATACAAGCCAGTCCTGCATTTAAACAACTCAGCGCAACCCAACAAACCATCATCAACCATGAAGTACGCGACTTCAAACTAGGTGGCGCTGAATTACCAGCAGAGGAAAAAGCACGGTTTAAAACCATTAGTGAAGAACTTTCGAAATGCAGTAGTAAGTTTGAAGAAAACATCATGGATAACACCACSGAYTTTAAACACATCGTAGAAAGTAGTRATGATTTAACTGGCTTACCMGCCGATGCCATTGAAGCTGCAGCAGATGCGGCTAAAGCAGATGGCAAGACAGGCTATCTATTTAGTTTGCATGCACCCTCTTTATCACCAGTGCTCAGTTATGCTGATAACCGCGCATTGCGCGAAACCCTTTATCACGCTTACACGACACGCGCCTCTGAATTTAGCAAACTAGAATGGGATAACACCAACTTAATTAGCGACATTCTTAAACTTAAACAAGAAGAAGCCAAAATGCTTGGCTTTAGCAACTTTTCTGAGCTATCTCTCGCCACAAAAATGGCAGACACACCAACGCAAGTAACAGAATTCTTAGACACCTTAGCCAAGCGTGCCAAACCTTATGCTGAACGTGATAAACAGGAACTGACCGCCTATGCAAGCAAACTCGGGATAGATGAGATGCAAGCTTGGGATGTCGGCTACGTCAGTGAAAAGCTGCGCCAAGATAAATATGCTTTCTCTGACCAAGACGTCAAACAATACCTCCCTGAGGAAAAAGTACTTGCTGGCTTATTCAAGGTCACCGAAACTATTTTTGGGGTGCAAGTACGCAAAACAGTGGCGTCAGTTTGGCATGAAGATGTCGCATTCTATGAAATCAGTGACAGTACAAACAAGCCTATTGCCTACTTCTACTTAGACCTTTACGCGCGACAAAACAAACGTGGTGGAGCATGGATGGATGAATGCATTGCACGTCGCAAAAAGGACACAGGTATTGAACTGCCAGTTGCCTTTCTAACCTGTAATTTTTCAGCACCAGTTGGTGGAAAACCTGCATTACTCACGCATGATGAAGCCATTACTATGTTCCACGAATTTGGACACGGGCTACATCACATGCTCACGCAAGTGGATGAATATGGCGTGTCTGGCATTAAAGGCGTGGAGTGGGATGCTGTTGAACTACCAAGCCAATTTATGGAAAACTTCTGTTGGGAATGGGATGTGCTCCGCCATATGACTGCACATGTAGATACTGGCGAACAATTGCCGCGTGAACTCTTCGACAAAATGGTTGCAGCCAAGAATTTTCAAGCGGGTATGCAAACCATACGTCAAATTGAATTCTCACTATTTGATATGCGATTACATGGTGACTTTGATCCAAACGGAAAAGAAACAGCATTAGACCTTATCGAACAAGTGCGTGATGAAGTCGCTGTTATACGGCCACCAAAATGGAATCGCTTTCCTAATAGCTTCTCGCACATCTTTGCAGGTGGTTACGCTGCTGGCTATTACAGTTATAAATGGGCTGAAGTGTTATCTGCTGATGCTTACAGCTTATTTGAAGAATTAGGCACACTCTCTAATGAAGCAGGAAAGCGCTTTAAAAATGAAGTGCTAGCAAAAGGTGGTTCACGTCCAGCACTGGAATCATTTATTGCATTCCGAGGTAGAGAGCCTAATATGGATGCTTTACTTCGCCATAATGGCATGGCTTAAGCGCATTTTTACCCAACTAAAGCACCATCCTAAATACTTATGAAACTCGCTACCTGGAACGTCAACTCATTAAACGTACGCTTACCCCATGTACTTGATTGGCTACATGAAAATCCAATTGAAGTACTGTGCTTACAAGAAACCAAGCAACAAGACATTAAGTTTCCTTATAATGATTTAAAAGCGGCGGGATACCATGCTGTCCACAGCGGACAGAAAACGTATAACGGCGTCGCTATTCTAAGCACGCATGAAATGACGGATGTTGAACATGGTATTGCCGGCTTTGAGGATGAGCAAAAGCGTGTGATTAGTGCGACCATTCATGACGACCCTGGTCATAAAATCCGTGTCATTTGTGTATACGTTGTGAATGGACAAGCAGTAGACTCTGAGAAATATGAATACAAGATGCGCTGGCTAGAAGCACTCAATAGCTGGCTAACGGGCGAATTAAAGAAGTACCCAAACCTAGTGATACTAGGTGATTATAATATTGCACCCGATGATAGGGATTGTCATGATCCTGCAGCATGGGAAGGTAGTATTCTAGTCAGCCCACGCGAGCGTGATGCTTATGAAGAGTTGATAGAGCTTGGCTTGCATGACACGTTTAGGTTGTTTGAAGCAGATGGTGGCTATTACAGCTGGTGGGATTACCGCATGATGGGGTTTAGGCGTAACCGCGGTATGCGTATTGATCACATATTAGTCAGCGACCCGCTAAAAAACAAATGCACTTCTTGTATCATTGATAAAGCACCGAGGAAACTAGAGCGTCCGAGTGATCACACACCAGTCGTTTTGGAGATGCACCTTTAAGTGTAGTATCTAGCCTTTAATACTGACACCCAATTGTTTAAGTTTACGATACAAATGTGTGCGCTCTAAACCAGAAATTTCAGCCAATCGACTCATATTATTGTTTACCAGCTTCATATGGTACCTAAAATAGTAGCGTTCAAACTCATCTCTAGCACTCCGTAACGGCTGCACTAAATCAATCGGCAGTGAAACAGTGCCTCCCTCTTCGGCAGGTGCATCATTAAATTGATCCAACACGCGAGTAACATCCTCTAGGGTTATTTTATCGCCTAGACTAGTCAGCATGAGATTTTGCACGACMGCTTCCAATTGTTTTAAATCACCTACCCACTCTGCATTACGAAGTGCATTTAATCCGGCCACATCATAACTCTTATAAATGGTACCTGAGGACTCAGTCAATAAGGCAGCCATCGACAATACGAGTTCTGGAATATCTTCAGGATGATCGTTCAAACAAGGGACTTTTAAGTTGGTGTTAGATAGCAATTGTATTAACGYCTGCTCTACYTGCGMATTTTCCGTCAATTGCGGCAGGCTTTGATCCGTAGCGCAAATGACACGTACGTCATATTTATTAGCATTCGACAGCAATAAACTTAAGCCTTTTTGCTCTGTTTTACTTAAAGCAGTCAACTCATCGATAAACACAACGCCTTCCCGCGCCTGCTCTAAGACATCCAGTGGCGCGCTAGATAACTTTTCATACTCAGTCAAACCCACCCACGGCGTATCTGGCAGATGTAAAAAACGTGCGCAAAGCTCAACACTACCGCCTTTTTTACCGATTAATAAAAGAGGGATTTTCGTTCGGGATAGTTGTTCCAACCGCTGCTTAAGCTCATTAATCAGAGGGCTTTTTCCAAGACTAGCCAAATTCATCTCAGTTTTTGGTAGGTTTTCAGCATGCGTAAGCGCTTCGCCAACCGTTTTCAACAACTTCTGCAATGCAATCGGCTTTTCTAAAAAATCAAAAGCCCCAATTCTTGTCGCTTCAACCGCCGTGTCGATAGTACCGTGCCCTGACATCATAACAACGGGCATATTCAAGAGCCCAGCATTACCCCATTCTTTTAGCAGACTAATGCCATCACAATCAGGCATCCAAATATCCAACAAGACTAAATCAGGCCGCTTAGCTAAGCGCATATCTCGCGCAACTTGCGCATTTTCTGCCGTCGTGACTCGATGGCCTTCATCTTGCAAGATATCGCTCAACAACTCACGAATGCCGACTTCATCATCAACTACCAAGATATTTCTAGATGCCATGTTGATATTACCTTTTCTCTTTACGAAATTGATTACACGTAGTTTTTATAAATAGGTTTAGATTTACTTTACTGCATTTTCACTTCTTTTTTGCCTTCATTTTCCAATGGCAACTGTATAGTAATACAAGCACCACCTAAAGGGCTATTTTCTATCACAATCTGACCAGAATGTTCTTCTATCATTTTTTTCACTATCGCTAAGCCTAGGCCTGTCCCGTGTGCTTTTGTGGTGACATATGGCTCATAGGCATGTGCTAGGACATCTTCTGGAAATCCTTGTCCATTATCACTTACCATCAAACTGACTGATGTTTTATCCCAACTAGTTTTAACAATAATTTCCGGGGTGTCTTCATCAACAAGCGCATCTTGAGAATTTTGCACTAAGTTATGCAGCACCTGTCTTAACATCGTCGCATCGCCCATTAAATCTGGCATCTCTGCCGCCAAATCATAAGTGATTTTGGCTTGCGAATTTTCGTACAAACCAGATACATCATTAATTAATGCATTGATATTAATTTTGCTTAGGTTGGCTGATGGTGTTCTTGCATATTCATTAAATTCATTCACCATCGCTTTCAGCGCACCAACTTGGTTAACAATTGTATTCGTTGCACGTTTTAACATGCTGGCATCTTCTTTGTTCAACTTCTCTGATAATTTATGCTGCATCCGTTCTGCTGAAAGCTGAATGGGTGTTAGTGGGTTTTTTATCTCATGCGCTAGTCGCCGCGCAACCTCGCTCCACGCAGCATCTCGCTGCGCTTGTGCCATTGTTGTTACATCATCAAAAACCACCACAAAACCGCTATTCGTATTGACAGGCAACCGCGTAGCACGCACCAGCAATAATTGTTTGCCTTGTGGTCCTAGCACTTCCAATTGCTGACTAAGCTCGACCTCTGTTTGTTCGGCATCCAGCGTTAGCTCAAAATGCGTCTGTACAACTTTAACAAACTCCGCTAAAAAATGATGTTCTGCTGCAATTTTAACGAACTGTAGATTTTCATATGGAGCTAGGTTAACCCCTAAAATATTAACAGCAGCTAAATTAAACGTGCGCAACTCTCCATTGCGGTTAATTGCTAATACGCCAGATGACAAATGCGCCAAAATTGTTTCTAAATAACCACGGGCTGCCTCTAATCTTGCACGGTTCCGCTCTGCTGCTTTATTCGCATCTTCTAACTGGCGGGTCATACTATTAAATGATTTAACCAACACCCCCAATTCATCTTTACCATGCTCTGGCAACATTTTACTGTAATTACCATCGGCAATCGTTCTTGTCCCTTCTGCCAGCGCCGTAAGTGGTTGCGACAATCTTCGGCTCNAAACAAAAGCAATCGCCAACGCAGAAAGCATGGCCAACATCAACACGAGGGTCAACGTAAGCTTAAATATATCTTTAAGGGAGTTGCGACTATACGAAAGTTCTTGATAGTCACGATAAACTTCTTGCACCGCCTCTGCCGTATTAGACAACGCCTTAGGTACTGGGTGTAATAATTGAAGAATAAGCGTATCGCCAGTTAATTCCATCGAAGTAACTGGTGCTAGAATGCGCAAATACAAGCCTTTCTCTGGGATAGGCTCAATTTTTCCATATAACTGGTATTTTGCTTGCGTTAGCTGAGACAAACTAGGCAATTCAGGTAAGAAGCTCGACGCATCCCCACTAGATACCGCCATGATACGACCGCTTGGCGATAATAACGTCGCATCTTGTATCCCAGATTGCTCACGCAAATCATTCAGCAATCGATACTTAGACCGCCCGGACTGTAATGACAATGTCGTTGCCATGCTTTCCGCCTTGAGTTCCATATCTGCAAGCAATGCATCCAAAGCGCGTTGCCCTAAACTTAAGCCACCATCTAAAGCAGCTTCCACCTTAACGTTAAACCATGATTCGACGGAATGGGAGAGGAAATTAACAGATACAGAATATACAATCACCCCAGGGATAATTGCCATCATGGCAAAGGCTGTCACCATTCGTAAATTTAACCGACTACCCACCACCTGATTTTTAATATTTTTATAAAGGTGTGTGAATTGAATCGCAATCAAGCCAACAAGCCCAGTCGCTAGTGCAATATTGAGATATAAAAGCGTTTTATAGTAGTCGCCTGTGACAGCCGTGTTTGCACTCGCATTGGATAACAAATACAGTAATATCAAGCCCAGAACCGTACTAAAAATACGATATATCGCATACTATTTATTCAAGTCTTTTGGCAGCCACTCAAACGCCTCAGAAACCAGACTCCAATCTTCAGAACCAATTGCTTCCACCTGTATTGCCTTCGGCAACTTGCTCTGGTCCAATTTCACACTGAGTGTAGCCTCGTACTCCTGATCACTTTCAATCATGGATTGATTTAGCACTTTCCAATCGTAGAGTTGAACAAGCTCGATCATGGCCTCACTCAAAATCTCATGTGACGTTTGACGGCCACTTTGCGTCACTAAATACTGGCGACTTAATGCATGATAACTAACTGAAATACTCGTTTCCATCATCACAATTTCATCGTCAAACCAAAATATACGCGGCCTAACCAGCTCAAACTCATACAAAAATGCAACTGGAACACCTTTGTTAATGGCTTCTTCTATTTCTTCATCAAGCGTAATTTCTAAATCAGCATTGAGTTTATAAACGTCGCCTTGCGCACTTAGTTCAGCACTTCTAATCACAATGCTGCCACTCCCAGCAAATGCCTGAAAGCAAAAAAACACTAACCCAAAAAATAAACTAATTCTTTTGCAATAACGCATAAAAGAAACCATCGTGAGAGTTTGTGGGAATAAGTTGACCATCTTGAATATTAATATTGTTAACCCTGTCATCAGTCAATTCCAGTTTTAATTGAGTTGCATCGGCATTGCGTTTTAGAAAATGATCGATTTGCTGTTGATTTTCCTCAGAAAATACTGAGCAAGTGACATAAAGCAATTTACCGCCTTTTGACAATAAACGCCACAAATTCGCCAAAATGGCAACTTGCTGTTGCGTAAATGAGACAATGTCAGTCTCACGGCGCAACCATTTAATATCGACATGTCGTCGCACGATGCCAGAAGCCGTGCATGGCACATCGGCCAAAATGCGATCGAATGATTGGTCAACTGTCCAATGACCAGCATCACCGACCTTCAAATCGGCCGATAGACCTAACCTTTCCAAATTGCTTGCCACGCGCTTCAAACGATCCGCATCGTTGTCCAACGCCGTTAATGCTACATTGGCAAGTTCTAATATATGTCCTGCTTTTCCGCCAGGAGCGCTGCATGCATCCAGTACGCGCATATTAGGTTTCACGTCTAGCAAATGCGCTGCTAATTGTGCGCCATAATCCTGCACAGAAACGACGCCTTCCATAAACGCTGGCACCAGTTCTACTGGCATTGGTTTGGCAAGCATGACCGCTTCACCTCCCAAAATAGTTGCCTCAACATCTTGATCCGCCAGTACTTGAGCGTACGCTTGACCACTTGATTTTTTAATATTGACGCGCAAGGTCATCGGAGGATGGGTATTACCAACTTCTAGTATGGATTGCCATTGTTTTGGGTATTGCTTCTTCAGGCGATTAATCCACCATTTTGGATAAGAATAAAATGCCGGTTCATCCGCCTTTATTTTCGCTGAAAGTGATTCTTTCTGCCGTAAAAAATTACGCAACACGCCATTAACCAAGCCTTTTGCCCAGCGAGGCTTCGCATTTCCCGCCGCCTTTACCGCCTGATTCACTATCGTAAAATCATCAGCTTGATCATGTAACAACTGATAGATAGCCACCAATAATAATGCATTAATATCTGCATTACTCAGTGGCTTTTCTAATAATTGCGTTAAATAAGCGTTAGCCTCACCGTAAAACCGCAAAGTACCATAACTTAAATCTGCGCCACCCCCTTTTTGCTGAGGGGTTGCTTTAGGAAAAACGTTTAACGCGTCAGGCAGGGCCAAAGTAAGGTTACGGCCAGACAACACGTCGGAGATTGCCATCGCAGCGATTTGTTGAGAAATATACAAGGAATACCTTCAAATTTTGATTGCTAGAATTCTACTAGATTAGCAAGCAATTAGGGGATATAACCGCCACGTTCTTGATACTCGACGGCCTGTTCAAAACCCTGCCTCAAGCATGTAAGTACGGCTCTTTCGAAAGGGAGGTTAGATTCCTGTTCTTTCTACAAATGAAATTGATCAACTTAAATTCGACTTCCACAGTGAAACTTTATATCCATTAAACAAAGGRTAAGYAATATAAATTGAYTTGAAWAAACCTTTATCAATCATTTTCGTTTCATCCCATATCCGCTGAATACATCCCAATGTATCTAGCCCAAACAGAGGGTATTTTATGGACACTACAAGATATCCATGCGCATGCTTTGTAAAAAAAGGCTGGTAAGTTGATTTCTCAAGCTTATTTTTAACGACTCTGACAAACTCTTTTGCAAACTGCTCATCCGGGNTAACGATAAGCGCGCGACTTCTCGGTTTGTGTTTTTCACCTTTTGTCGCATAAGAATGGAGGTCAGTTGCATACTCATCACTCAAATAGGCTGTCGTCACCTCGACCCAACGCGTCGAACCTTTCGATTGAATAATTGCCTCTGGTGGGTCTGGCTCTTCAACCACTTTAAAGTCTGTGTGATAGCGAAAATTGAATTCTCGTAAAAATAAATTCACGTTAAATCTTTCATGCAACTTTTTAACTTGAAGGCGCCGACTCATTTTTACTACTCTAGGCTAAACCACCATTGCTAACAACCTTCTTACGCGCTCTTCTGTCTGAGGGTGGGTACTGAACAACCCTTTCAACCCCTTCCCTGACAATGGGTTAATAATCATCATCTGCCCCGTTTCTGGGTGCCGTTCTGCAGTTTGGTTAGGGATTTGGTGTGCATAGTGATGTATTTTTTCTAACGCTGATGCAAGAGACTTCGGATCTCCGCTAATTTCTGCGCCACTTCTATCGGCCTCATACTCACGTGCACGAGAAATCGCCATTTGAATTAAGCCTGCTGCCATAGGTGCCAAGAACATGATCAGCAACCCAATGATTAGGTTGGGCCTACCGCCTCCTCGACCACCTCCAAAAAACATACCAAACTGTGCGATGGCTGATATGCCACCAGCCATCGTTGCTGAAATGGTGGAGATCAAGGTATCTCGGTGCTTAACGTGCGCTAGCTCATGTGCCATCACACCACGCAATTCTCGCTCATTTAGCATTTTCATGATGCCAACTGTCGCAGCGACTGCTGCATGCGCTGGGTTTCTTCCTGTCGCAAAGGCATTTGGTTGCTGCTCATCAATGACATAAACTTTGGGCATCGGCAGCGCAGCGTTTTCTGCAAGCTCTTTAACCATCTGATAGTAAATGCGAAACTGCACATTATCTGGCGTGACCTCTTGCGCGCCATACATTTTCAAAACGGCCTTATCGGAAAACCAATAGGCATAGATGTTCATCGCGCCAGCAAAAGCCAAGGCAATAACCATCCCACCAAACCCACCAAAAGCTGCCCCAACGCTGCCAAATAAAGCAGTTATCCCCGCCATCAACACAAAGGTCTTAATCCAGTTCCCTAACATTTCACATGACTCCCCGTGATCAACTCAACTCATTAGCAATAAATGTCGGCGCTTTCATTCTCAGCGCATGTCACTAAGTAAAGAATTCACCTTCTTTTACATGATGCCCTTGGATAAACTGCTGTGCGGTTTGTCTTCTAGACCCKGGCATTTGTAGCTCATGAATTTGAAGCAAGCCATCACCACAGCCTACGTCTATCGTTGCCCCCAATGCGCTCACCGCACCCGTCTTTGCACTACCTTCTATTGCCTTAGCAAACCATACCCGACAAGTTTCACCTCTAAACTTAGCCGTTGCCACAGGGAATGGATTAAATGCACGCACCTGCTGCGACAATACAACCGCCGCACCCTCCCAATCTAATGCTGATTCTGATTTTCCTACCTTATGTGCATAAGTCACCAATGCTTCATCTTGTGTTTCAGCTGCCAAGTGACCTGCCGTTTGCAAGGTTTGCATCGCTTCAACCATTAATATTGCACCAGTGTTACTTAATACGTCATGTAAGCTTTGCGTCGTATCCGTTTCTAAAATAGGGACGCGCGCCTTACTCACCATTGCCCCAGCATCTAGTTTTTGCACGACCTCCATAATCGTCACACCGGTTTCATGATCACCCTCCAAAATGGCTCGATGAATAGGTGCAGCGCCGCGCCACCTTGGTAATAATGATCCATGAATGTTGTAGCAGCCCCTCTTCGGCATATTCAACACAGTAGTGGGGATGATAAGACCATATGCCGCAACAATCATGACATCACACGRCACTGCAGCAATGGTTGCTTGTACGTCTTCTGGCTTTAATGACGCTGGCTGATAAACCTTCAAATCGTTTTCTAACGCTAATTGTTTGATTGGGCTAGCACGTAGCTTCATCCCACGCCCTGCTGGCCGATCTGGCTGCGTGAGCACCATCACGACTTCATGGCCTGCCTTGATTAAGCCACTTAACGCTGGAACAGCAAACTCAGGGGTACCTGCAAAAATAATTTTCATGTTAGTTTTAAAGACTTAATCCTATTTCTTTACAGTTTCGCGCGCTTGTTTCAACAATTTCGTTCTAATACGATTGCGCTTTAGCGGAGATAAATATTCAACWAAGACCTTACCCAACAAATGGTCCATTTCATGTTGTATGCATACCGCCAACAAATCATCAGCATCCAATTTGAATTTTTTTCCATCTCTGTCTAATGCTTTAACAGTAACTTCTTCTGCACGCGTTACCATTTCATACACGCCAGGAACGGATAAACAACCTTCCTCATGCTCCTCCAGTCCTCTTTTTGCAACAATGTGGGGATTGATCAACACCAGCAAATCATCTTGATCTTTAGACGTATCAATCACAATTAACTGGATGTGTTGATCCACCTGAGTCGCCGCCAATCCTATACCTGGTGCCGCGTACATCGTTTCTGCCATGTCGTCGACTAACTGCCGAATCACATCATTCACCTCTAAAACAGGTTTTGCCACCTTATGTAAACGTGGATCTGGATATTTTAATATAGTTAAGGTTGTCATAAACTCGCTTATTTTGCCAAAAAAACTTGATTTCTTAATGGATTACGTGATAAATTTAATCCAACTTCGCGGATAGTTTCCGCTTATTTGATGAGGTCATCAATGTATAAAAAAAATTTGCTACGCTACATTATAACGCTGCTTACGCTTAGTTGCTTGAGCCTTCAGGTATTTGCTGATGAAATCCAACTAAAAAAAGACCACCCTTACCGCCATGTTGTTGTTAAAGGCGATACGCTATGGGATATCTCTGGGAAATTTCTAAAAAACCCATGGTTATGGCCAAAAGTTTGGCGGATGAATCGCAGTCAAATTAAAAATCCACATTTGATTTATCCTGGCGATGTTGTTGTGCTCGATACTAGCGGGAAGAACCCACAGTTAAGACTACTACGTGAGACAGTGACCTTGGAACCAGCTATTCGTATAGAAGAGCTAGAAAAAGATGCCATCAAAACGATTTCACCTAATGTAATCACGCCCTTCTTAAATCAGCCGCTTCTCATTGAAAATGATCAATTAGCAGCATCGCCACGCATTATTGCGGGGCCTGATGATCGCGTCATATTAAGTCCTGGCACGCGCGTTTATATCAACAACATCCAAGAAGGTGATGGGCAACATTGGAATATTTACCGCGCAGGTGAAAAATTTATCGACCCAGATACCAAAGAAGTGCTCGGAACAGAAGCCGTCCATTTGGGCGACTTAAATATCACACGCTATGGCAAACCTGCATCAGCTGACATCATTAAAGCTCGAGAAGAAATTCTTGTAAAAGACCGGCTCATTGCCGCGCCAGATGAATTCCAAAGCAGCTTCGTTCCGCGCGCACCAGAAAGTGACTTAAAGGGACGTATTATTCGGATACACGGCGGCGTGGCTGGCGGCGTGGCTGAAGCAGGGCCGAATGCCGTAGTCTCTCTTAACTTAGGTGAAAAAGATGGCTTGGAAACAGGGCACGTGTTAGCCATTAGCCGCTATGGCCGTATCATCCAAGATCCTGAATATAAAGAAGAAGACTCTGAAGAAGCAGACTCAGACGCAGAATCTTCATTAAAACCTGGGCAAATTAAACTACCTGATGAGCGTATAGGCCTTCTCATGATATTTAGAACATTTGATCGTGTTTCATATGGCCTAATCATGAACACCTCAGGTTCAGTACATACATTGGACTCAGTACACACACCTTAAATGCAAGAAACCTTGACTGCATCTGACGAAGCAGCCCCATGGGTGGCGCTTAGTCAGATTAAAGGCTTGGGCAATGCAACCATTTGCCAGCTGTTGACCAAATTTGGCTCCCCAGATAACGTTTTCAGCGCGAGCATTAACCAGCTTAAAACGGTTGTTAATGAAGCACTTGCTTCAAAAATCCATCAAGGCATACAATCAGATGCTATCCAAGCAACATTAGACTGGCTTAAAAAAGAAAATGCGCATATTGTCACACTTGCGGATGACACTTATCCAAAACGCCTACTACAAATCAGCAACCCACCGACGGTCCTCTATGCCCTTGGTCATTTRCATTGGTTAAACCACCCCTCTATTGCCATCGTCGGYAGYCGYAAYGCAACGCCACAAGGCGAAAAAAATGCAARMAACTTTGCACACAACCTCTGTGACCAAGGCTTATGTGTTGTGAGTGGYATGGCYTTAGGGATAGATGGTATGGCACATAGCGGYGCGCTAAAAAGCAATGGTGCCACTATCGCCGTGGTAGGGACTGGCTTAGATATCGTCTACCCAGCAAAACACAGGCAACTAGCCCACCAAATTGCTGAGCGCGGCCTCATCCTTTCTGAATTCCCACTCAACACACCATCAAAAGCACAAAATTTTCCACGGCGGAATCGTATTATTAGTGGATTGAGTTTAGGTTGCTTAGTCGTAGAAGCAAATATAGGCAGCGGCTCTCTCATCACAGCACGTTTAGCAATGGAACAAGGGCGGGAGGTATTCGCAATCCCAGGCTCTATCCACTCCCCTGTTTCTAAAGGTTGTCACCAACTCATCAAACAAGGCGCGAAACTAGTAGAAAGTTCTGCTGATATTTTAGAAGAATTAAAAAACTTGCTGCCTGAACATAGCCCATTTGGGTCTATCATCCAAAAGGGTGAAGCACCTTCTGAGGCCAACAGCCTGTTGGCTTGCATGGGTTTTGAAGCCATCAATTTTGAAGCTTTACTGGGCGCGTCGGGATTGACGGCAGAGGCTCTTTCCGCCATGCTTACGACGCTAGAATTAGAAGGTGTTATTTCGACCTTAGCAGGTGGGAATTATCAACGTCTAATATAATAAGTACGATAGAGGAAATATATGTTTGAAGTCTTAGTTTTCATGTTTGAGAATTACTTTGCTACCCAATCAATGCCAGATGATGCAACGATGGAACAAGAGCTATCTGCTGCAGGTTTCAAGCAAAACGATATTCTAGGTGCGTTTGACTGGTATCAAGAAATGAAATCTATGCTGGATGCGCCTGAATTTCATTACACACATCATGAAACGGCCATGCGCGTATTCACTAAAAGTGAATTAAAAAGAATCAATACTGAAAGCTTAGGCTTCTTGATTTTTCTACGACAAGCCGATGTGATTAACGATGTAGAGCGTGACTTAATCATTGACCGTGCCATGGCACTAAAACACCCTCAACTAGGTATTGAAGAAATACGTTGGATTACYATGATGGCTYTATGGAATAAAGGCCGTGAGAAAGAYTAYTCTTTTGTAGAGGATGCTTTATTYAAYCCACGCGGCTTAACGATTCAATAAATACTTAACGTGTAAAAAGTGATTATTTGCTCGCTAAATTTGCATTAGTAATRATCTTGGAAATTGCACCTGCCTGATTTAATGTATAGAAGTGAAAACTAGGCACACCTGCCGACGATAACTTCTCACAAAGCTCGCTAATCACATCTATCCCAAAAGCACGTAACGAAGGCAGGTCATCACCATAAGCCTCTAACCTCAAACGCAACCAACGCGGAATTTCTGCTCCGCAGATACCGGAGAAACGCGCCAATTGCGTGTAGTTATAAATAGGCATAATCCCAGGTGCAATCGGCACGCGGATACCCGCTTTATAGCAGGTTTCTAAAAACTGAAAATAAGCATCGGCATTATAAAAATACTGCGTAATGGCGGAATTAGCGCCAGCATCAATTTTTTTCTTGAAATTAGCGACATCACTGCTAGGCGAAGATGATTCTGGGTGAAACTCTGGGTAAGCCGCCACCTCTATATGAAACCAGTCACCTGTTTCTTGTCGAATAAACGACACCAAATCAACGGCATATTTAAAATCACCAGTACTCACTTCACCAGAAGGGACATCACCGCGTAAAACAACTAACCGCTTAATACCCTTGTTTTTATAAGCGTTAAGTAACGCAACAATCTCCTCTTCACTGGAAGAGATACATGAAATGTGTGGCGCTGCTTGATAGCCTTCTTCTTGAATTTCTAATACGGCATCCATCGTACGATCACGAGTAGATCCACCAGCACCAAATGTAACGGAAAAAAACTCTGGGTTAAAAGTAGCCAACTTATTTCGCGTCTCACGCAAGTTAGCAATGCCTTTTTCCGTTTTAGGTGGGAAAAACTCAAAACTTAATGCAATATTTTTCATATCTATATTCAACTTTATGTCTTATTTTTAAGACGATTTTTTACTTTTACGATTTAACAAGGAGGTAAGCAGCCAAGAAATCAAGCTATATACTAATGCGCCTATAATGCCTGCCATAATAGTACGCACTTCAAACCCTTGAAGATAATAACCAACACCCCAGAATAAAAATCCATTAATAACCAGTATAAACAAACCGAGTGTCAGTATCGTGATTGGCAGTGTAAAAATAAGCAATACTGGTCTAATTAACATATTGACCAAACCAATAACAGCCGCTGCAATCAGCGCAACATCTAAACCACGCATATAGATATCAGGAATGAAATATGCCACTAATAATARTGCGATTGCATTCAGCAACCAGCTTAGCAAAAACTTCATTCCCGACTCCTAAATTTGCGATCTACTAATAACGGTAATGCTCAGGCTTATAAGGGCCTTCAACAGGAACACTAATATAATCCGCTTGCTCTTGTGTTAGCTCTGTCAGGACCGCATTGAGTTTTTTCAATTGCAATCTAGCCACTTTTTCATCCAAGTGTTTCGCTAACGTATAAACGCCGATTGGATAGTCTTTTGTTTTCGTAAACAATTCGATTTGCGCAATCGTTTGATTCGCAAAACTAGAACTCATCACATAACTTGGGTGACCTGTACCGCAACCCAAGTTCACTAAACGACCTTTAGCAAGTAACGTAATGCGTTTACCATCAGGGAAAATCACGTGATCTACTTGTGGTTTAATTTCGTCCCACTCATACTTTTCTAGTGAAGCAACATCAATTTCATTATCAAAATGGCCGATATTACAAACAATTGCCTGATCTTTCATTCTCGTCATATGGTCATGCGTAATGACATGATAATTACCAGTCGTCGTCACAAAAATATCGCCATGCTCACAGGCATAATCCATGGTCACAACACGATAACCTTCCATTGCCGCTTGTAGCGCACAGATTGGATCAACCTCGGTTACCCACACTTGCGCTGATAAAGCACGTAATGCTTGTGAAGAGCCTTTGCCTACATCGCCATAACCAATCACCACGGCCACTTTACCTGCAATCATCACATCAGTTGCACGCTTAATGGCATCTACTAATGATTCACGACATCCATATAGGTTATCAAACTTAGATTTAGTCACTGAATCATTCACGTTAATGGCTGGGAAAGCCAATTTACCTTCTTCATGCATTTGGTATAAACGATGCACGCCTGTTGTGGTTTCTTCCGTCACACCCTTGATTTCAGCGATACGTGTTGAGTACCATGCTGGGTCAGTTTTTAGTTTTGCTTTAATTGAATTGAATAAGCAAATTTCTTCTTCTGAACCTGGGTTGTCTAAAACAGATGGATCTGTTTCTGCATTTTTACCTATATGCAGCAGCATGGTTGCATCGCAACCGTCATCAAGAATCATGTTGGAGAACTGTGGTTTACCATCTTGACCATCGGGCCAATCAAAAATACGATGCGTGTAATCCCAGTACTCTTCTAAGCTTTCACCTTTTATGGCAAATATAGAGGTGCCGCCAGCAGCAATGGCCGCTGCTGCATGGTCTTGTGTCGAATAAATATTACAAGAGGCCCAACGCACTTCAGCACCCAAGTCTTTAAGTGTTTCAATCAGCACCGCTGTTTGAATGGTCATGTGGAGTGAACCAGTAATGCGTGCGCCTTTAAGTGGCTGCGCTTTTGCGTACTCTTCACGAATCGCCATTAACCCAGGCATTTCAGTTTCGGCAATCGAAATTTCTTTACGACCAAAATTAGCTAAACTAATATCAGCAATAACATAATCTTTAAAATCAGATTCAGTGTTCATCATACGTCCTTTAATAAATAAAAGCTAAGCAAGGAAATACGTATTTGAAAGCAGTCGCTCACTTTTTATATTCCGTGCTCGCACAGTAATAAAGTGAACGCAGTTAACACATCTCTGAGCCTGGGAGTTTGGGATTCACTCTCGCAGCGTTCCTCAGAAGGTTTACATTATATCGACAAATCAACCATTTGCAAAAATCAGGGCCTTAATTTAGCCTCAACCACTCATTACCCTTAATCCCAAATCTCGAATTGGCTCCAAATCTCATTGATGTTTGAAATGCCCCAAACCTCAGGGTCCTCATGACCAATAATCTCATCATGCAGGTTCGATTTAGAAAAATCGATAATCACCACGGGAATACGAGACTTCGCTTTTGTAGAAAAAAACACTTTAACAATCGGTGTTAATAGTGATTTTGGACTCTGGTCAATCACAACCCCTAACCGACCAGATTTCAACTTGACCGCTGATCCGATTGGATAAATGCCCAAACTTTTCACAAAAGCTTTAAACACCGCTTGATCAAAATGACTTTTCCACTGTGCCATGCGTTGTAAAGATACAGCAGGATCCCAACCATCTTTATATGGCCGGTTTGAGGTCACCGCATCGTAAACATCACACACCGCGCCCATTTTGGCGAACAAGCTAATTTCCTTATCTTTAAGCTTCTCTGGATAACCTGACCCATCCACTTTCTCGTGGTGGTGTAAACAAACATCCAATACCATTTCATCGGTCACTTTAGCACCTTCTAAAATCTGATAGCCTTGCTCTGGATGCAGTTTGACCAAATCAAACTCTTGCTCAGTCAAAGCTCCTGGCTTATTCAACACCTCATTAGGAATGCCTGCTTTACCGATGTCATGCAACAAGCCAGCTAATCCTGCTTGCTTGGTTTCGACTTCTGTTAGGTTCAATTGTCGTGATAAAGCCACCATCAAACCGCAGACGGCAACTGAGTGCATATAGGTATAATCATCTTTCGTTTTAAGTCTTGCCAAACTAATTAGCGCATTCTCATTACGAGAAATGGATGCTGCAATCTCTTCAACAAGCGGTGCCAACCGATCTGTACTAATGGCCTTCCCCATTCGCACATCTTTAAACATAGCTGCAACCGCTTTTTTTGATGCACTAATTGTCCGAACGGCTTGTGCACACTCTTCCTGTGCACTGATCCGTTTAATAATAGGTGCTGTTTTTTCTGACGGTTGCGCATCAGCCACGGAAATAGCTTGTTCAGTAGGTGGCGTTGATTTTTTAAGCGTAGGCACTATTACATCTACACCTTTAGAAGCATCAATCACGACTTCTTTAACGACACTCTTCTGCAGCTTGAGTAGATCAGTCGCCTCTTGTAAAACAAATTTCGTCTTCCAAAATGGATGATCTACCCATGGCCCTTTAAGTGCATGGATATGCATACCAAGCTTGACTTGGCTGGTCGATATTGTTTTAAGCATATGACTTGTATTCTCACAGAGTAACGACAAACTCTATTTAAAAAAAAGAGGGCTAAAAAGCCCTCTTTTAAAAAATATAACTACTGATATCTTATGTATCTATCACTAAATCCCTGCTGCAGCCTTCAAAGCAGCGGCCTTATCTGTCGCCTCCCATGTAAACTCTGGTTCATCACGACCAAAATGTCCATAAGCAGCTGTCTTTTTGAAAATAGGTCTTTTAAGATCTAATACCTCAATTATTCCTTTGGGGGTGAGATCA
>NVTX01000091.1 GCA_002401735.1 Methylophilaceae bacterium
CTAAATACCAGCCACCAATAAAGGCTGGTGATCCTATTGCAACGATGATTAACAATAATGCAAATGGTGCAAATGTAATGAGTAAGTCAAGTATCGACTCGGCTATATTAGCCATCAAATAAGCGGGGTCAAAGGCCGTTGCACGATCAAAGCTGAGTCCTGAGCTGAGCGATCTTTTTAATGCAGCATTCATACTCTCACCCATCATGAGTATGCCAAAGCCTGCAGCCAATAGCAGCATCACAGTCCCTAACTCTCGCGAGCGTGGTACATCGCCATCCTGACGCGCTTTTTCAATACGCTTAGGCGTGGCCTGTTCTGTTTTCTCTAAATCGCTACCTTCAGCCATGTTGGTTCCTGATCATTAACACTTATACGCAAATGCGTAGAAGTCCTTTTGTTCTATTGTCAGCCTTGTTTATTACTGACTACATTGGAACCTATTATCAGGTTGGATTAGTGGAACTTATCTGTTGAATAAGAGGGTGAAAACACCCTTTTCTCTCTATCTCACCAAGATTTAAAATATTATTTAAGTTTTTTTAACGTATTTTTATTATGTAAAACAATCACTTATATTTTTATCGTAATTATTTTAAAAAAAATCCTAAAGTTTCTTAAAGTAAGGTCGTTATCTGYKTATMNCRTATTGNNAANMWTWRRWWRSGTWARYRTRWCTTAATTTAATCGATTGATTATTTAGTATCAGTTAATTTTTGTATATATAAGGTATACCTAGCCCCCGTGTAGGTGTTTGTAAGACAAACACCTACACGGGCGTGTCCGCTCGTCTTACATAAAAAACCGACAAACCCCAATAGTGCTTTAGCCGCAATAGGTTCAAAGTACGACTCATGCGGGAAACACATCTTTCGCGACTTTTTAAATACGAAGCRGGGGAAGTAAAATGAGTGAAACAGAAATGATGTCAGAAATTAAAGATGCTAACTTAAACTACTTGATGTTAGCGCAGCAAATGATTCGTGCTGATAAAGCGACAGCAATTTTCCGCCTAGGTATTAGTGAYGACATTGCAGACTTACTTGAAGGCTTAAGYAATTTTCAAATACTAAAATTAAGCAGCAGCAATATGATGCTTGCTCGCTTCCGTTTTGAAGATAGCGCAATCCTAAGTATGTTAACGGATTATTCAAAAGATCGTGCGCTTGCAAATGCACATTCAGCAATCTTGTTATCAGGACAGCCAGCATAAAGGCTTCTGAACTATATTAAGTAGAGTGGAGAGAATCATGAAAAAGACCGGCGTAAAGAAAAGTGTTGTGAGTGAAGGTGAACAAATTATATTGGCAACACAAATGATCAAGTTAGGTGCTAGATTACAACTGTTAGAGTCACAAACGACAATATCGCGTGAACGTTTGATTAAATTATACAAAGAGTTAAAAGGTGCTTCGCCACCTAAAGGGATGTTACCTTTCTCTACCGATTGGTTCTTAACATGGCAGCCCAATATTCACTCTTCAATCTTCTTAAATATCCATGACTATTTAGTCAAGAATGCGGGTATTAAAAACATTACGGCAGTGCTTAAAGCGTATAGCTTGTACTTACAGCAAGTCGGTCATGATTCAGAGACAGAGCCTGTGCTTTCTTTAACGCGTGCTTGGACATTGATTCGTTATGTTGATAGCAAAATGCTTAAGATGAAAGAATGTACCTGCTGCAGTGGTAGTTTTGTGGTGAATGCGTATGATTTGAATCAAAATTATTTATGCAGCTTATGTCACATCCCATCACGTGCGGGTAAAACTAAGAAAGCGAAAAAAGAGAAAGAGCTTGCATACAAACTAGTCAATCCAGGTATCGTTGCATAAGACGAGCATGTTGGGAACCATTAAAAACATGCCTCTAAAAGGTATGCTTAGTAAGCCAGAAATGCGGCTAGCACCAGCAACATTGGCAATTGTTATTCAGATTGCTGCGCTAATCACTGTGTTTGTATGTGCGTTAGTTGGCAACCATTTTTTTGCAGTCAGGCTTTCAATCACGTCATTGGTTATCATGCAATCAGTGAGTGCAGTGGGGCTATGCATGCTGGTCGGCATGGCTACGTGGTGGCGTTGGATACATGGTGTTTTYCCCCTTGCAATGTTAATYATGTCGATGTGGGCAGTGCCAAGTGAAATCTATTTAATTGGTTTTCTGGTTAGTCTCAGTATTTTTTGGACAACCTTTCGTAGCCAAGTACCATTTTTCCCCTCACGACCAATCGTTTGGCATAAGGTTGCCGCACTGATTTCACAGCATCAAGAAACGCGTATGGTTGAGATTGGCAGTGGGCTTGGCGACTTATCGATGCATATTGCTAAAAACAGAAAAAACAGTCAGRTTGAAGGCATTGAAATTGCGCCATTACCATGGCTAATTAGTCGATTGAGAGCATGGATAACACGCTCTTCTGCACGTTTTAAACTAGGGGATTATCGTGAGTTAGATTTTGCACAATATGACCTAGTATTTGCTTATTTATCTCCTGCGGCCATGTCTGGTTTATGGAAAAAAGCACAGCATGAAATGCGCACTGGCAGTTTATTAGTGAGTTATGAGTTTGAGATTCCAGGCATTACACCTAGCTTTCGTATTACCAATGGCAAGAAAACCCCCACCATCTTTGTTTGGAAGATGTAGAAARTTYCTTCAATTCGCCGGCTATTTCTTCGCGCGATTATCTATCTAAAATATAGCACTGAAAAAATGCCTTTATTCTGCAAATTGATTTTGCTTGAGTATTGGTATTCTAATTTAAATTTCAATTAATAGAAAAAGTTAAACTTTTCATTTAAGGCGTATAGATATGTTTCTTATCATTGGGTACATCGTAGTTTGTGCTTCTGTTTTTGGTGGTTATGCAATGGCTGGTGGTCATTTAGCTGCGTTATGGCAGCCACTAGAAGTGCTGATGATTTTTGGTGGCGCGCTAGGTGCATTCGTCGTCGGCAATGATACTAAAGCAATTAAAGCAACGATAAAATCAATTCCTAGTTTGTTTAAAGGCTCTAAATATAACAAGGCACTCTATATGGGTTTGCTGGCGCTGATGTATGAGATTCTAGGGAAAATTCGTAAAGACGGCATGATGTCGATTGAAGATGATATTGAAAATCCAGAATCTAGCGCATTATTTAGTAAGTACCCCGATATTCTTAAAGATCACCATCTGGTTGAGTTTATTTGTGATTATTTACGACTAATGGTCTCAGGCAATATGGATGCTTTTCAAGTGGAAAACTTGATGGATAACGAAATCGAAACACATCATATGGAAGGACATGTCCCAGTGGATTGTTTTGCCAAATTAGGTGATGGTTTGCCCGCTTTTGGTANTGTTGCAGCCGTGATGGGCGTGGTGCATACCATGGAAAATGTTGCATTGCCACCAGCAGAATTAGGTATTTTAATTGCGCATGCACTCGTTGGAACATTTCTAGGCATTCTATTAGCCTATGGTTTTGTTGGTCCGTTGGCCGGCTTGCTAGGGCAGAAATTAGATGAGGGAACTAAGATGCTTCAGACGGTTAAAGTTACTCTGTTAGCTAGCCTAAATGGTTATGCCCCAGCGATTGCCGTAGAATTTGGCCGAAAAGTTTTATATTCAACAGAGCGCCCAGGGTTTACTGAATTAGAAGAACATATGAAACAAACTAAAAAATAATGGAATTATTTCATCTTATTTTGAGCGTTACCATTCATTACGGAGTGTGTTATGGCTGAACAACCGGTCAGACCAATTATAGTTAAAAAAATTAAAAAAGTTGCCGCTGGTCATCACGGAGGCGCTTGGAAAATTGCGTATGCAGATTTTGTGACCGCAATGATGGCATTCTTTCTATTAATGTGGTTGTTAGGCTCAGCATCAAAAGGGCAGCTGGAAGGTATTGAGTCATACTTTAAAACACCATTGAAGGTGGCGTTAATGGGTGGCCCTAGTGTTGGTGCCAGTGATTCCATCTTAATGGGTGGTGGTAAAGATTTGACGAGAAAACAGATGCAAGTGAAGCCACAAGATGGCTCTAAAAAGAAGGAAAAATCACCCGATCTAAAGGAAGCACAAAAAGCAAAAGCAGCACAAGAACAACTACAAYTAGARAATYTTAAAGCGRAAATTGARGAAACGATTGATAGTAATGAGACGTTAAAAAAGTTTAAAAATCAATTGTTGTTAGACATTACTTCAGAGGGTTTGCGTATCATTATTGTGGATGAATTAAATCGGCCGATGTTTAACTCAGCTCGAGCTGAACTACAGCCTTATGCCAAAAAAATCCTACAAGAGATGGGTAAGACGTTAAATGATGTTCCCAATCGGATTAGTTTATCAGGACATACGGATGCGACACCCTTTAGTACAGGTGAAACGGCTTATAGTAACTGGGAACTTTCTGCTGACAGAGCTAATGCTTCACGTCGTGAATTAGTCGCCGGCGGTATGGACCCATTCAAGTTGTTACGTGTTGTCGGGCTTTCTTCCGCGGCATTGTTTGATACAGAAAATCCATTTAACCCAATTAACCGACGGATTAGTATTATTGTGATGAAGAAAGAAGCTGGAGAACGCGTTATTAACGATGAATCGGCTATACAAGTTGCCAAGGAGCAAGATGTAGAAAGCCTTGCCGAAACGGTCAATGCTTCCTCTGAAGAGGGCACTATCAGCGTGACGGTCACAGAAGAAGAATCGTCAGCACTTCTGCAAGAGGATGAWGCGGAAGAAGTTGAGGTGGAAGACATGGATTTTGAAGAAATTGACGTAGAAGAAATAGAAGAAGAACACTAAAGGTATTGCGTTAATGGTTTGCTATGTTTAGACGCAGTTAGGTTTGAAGTTGTTTTTCGAGCAGCATCTCAAAGTCATCAGGAGATACTGGTTTAGAAAATAAATACCCTTGTGCGTAGTCACAACCCATCTTTAAAAGTAGGTCGCGCTGCTCCGTTGTTTCAACCCCTTCTGCAATGACCAACATATTGAGTTTATGCGCCATAATAATCATCGCTTCACATAGTGCCATGTCATCAGATTTGGTTGATATTCCACTGATGAAAGACTGGTCGATTTTGATGTAATCAATATCAAATGCTTTCAAATAAGACATTGATGAATAACCAGTACCAAAATCATCTAGTGCAACTTGGATACCCGCATCGCGGAAGGCTAGYAATTGATTGTTTGTTGATGTGTTCGCYTTTAATAATAGGCTCTCTGTAATTTCAACAAGGATATGTTTCCCGTTCAACCCCGCCTCTTTTAATTGTGTCCAGATAGGTGCAAATTTTTTGCTTCTGTCATTAAACTGCACAGGTGACACATTGACGCTCACTTGAATTTCTTGTTGTAGCACCTCGTTCCAATGCTTTACTTGGGTGATTGATTGGCGAAATGCCCAATCACCAATGTCGAGGATCAGGCCAGTATGCTCAGCAATTGGAATGAATTGGCTGGGCAAGGTTAAACCAAACTTTGGATGTTGCCAGCGAAGGAGTGCTTCTGCTTTATGAATGATACCGGTGGATAGTTGGACGATAGGCTGATAAACAAGAAAGAGTTGTTTCTCAGCAATGGCTAGACGAAGATCATCCGCCATTTGCATTTTATATCGCGCATTTTCTTGCATTGATGGTGTGAAGTAGATGTAGCGGTTGCGACCTAGGTTCTTAGCCTCATACATTGCTTGGTCAGCATTTTTGATGAGCTCATCAATATTTTTAGTGTCTTTTGGGTATGTTGTAATGCCGATGCTGGCAGAAATGTAGCTCATTTTTTCGTTGAGAAAGAATGGTTCAGAAAGCTTATTTAATATCTCGCTAGCTATACGGCTAGCACTATTATCAGGATCAAATTCATTTAAGATAATAGTGAATTCATCGCCGCCAAGCCTCGCGACCATGTCGACTTCTCGTACACAACTACTAATCCGTTTTGCTGTTTCTTGGAGTAATTTATCACCAATGTCATGACCCAAGGAATCGTTTATTTCTTTAAACCAATCTAAATCGAGAAACATGAGGATGAGTGATTTATTTGAGCGGTCTGCTTTTTTAATGTCCTGTGTAAGTCGGTCGCGAAACATCTGTCGGTTTGGTAATTGTGTAAGCGTGTCGAAATTGGCTTGGCGCCAAATCAGTGCTTCAGATTCTTTCCATGCGGTATTGTCTGAAAAGAGATAAATGCGTCGGTACACAGCACCATCTTTGTCATAGACTGTGTTAATCGTTAACCACGCGGGGTATATCTCTCCATTTTTACGCCGGTCCCAAACTTCCCCTTGCCAGTTGCCTGTTGCATTAATATCACCCCACATGGTTTCAAAGAATTCTTCATTGTGACGGCCTGAACTCAGTACGCCTCTGTTTTTCCCGACGACTTCTTCAGATGAATAACCGGTTATTTTAGTAAAAGCGGGATTCACTGTTAGGATGGTTCCATCTGGATCGGCGACAGTCATGGCTTCACTGCTATTTTCGTATACAGAGGCGGCTAGGCGTATTGATTCTTCAGCCGCTTTACGATCTGAAATATTTTGAACAGAACAAAAAACTTGTTCTTTTCCGTAGAGGTTAAGGAAGTTAGCCGTGATTTCAACAGGGAAAATAGTGCCGTCTTTTTTCTGATGGCGTGTTTCGAAAATAAGCACTTTATCTTTCTTGATTTTTTCCCAAGTGGATGCTTGGTGTTCTGGTTTGTAGTCTGGGTCAAAATCCCAGGCATTCATGCCAATGAGTTCATCATGCGTGTAGCCTAAACTGGCGCAAGCGAAATCATTGATGTCACTCACTTGCCCTGTTGTGGTCATCCAAAAGAAAGCTGTATTACTTTTATTAATCGCGGTATGAGCCAGTTGCAATTGATGTTGGGTGTGTGTGTATGCCCAGTTATCCCAGCTGGTACCAATCATATGCGTTGGCTCACCTGCTGAGGTCTTAATGATTTGTCCGCGGCTCTTAATGTAACGGATTTCTCCCTTTGCTGTGATAATGCGAAACTCAGCCTTGTATGCTTTGTGATGATTGATTGCATCAGTCTGTAATGCTTCGGCTTTTGCTACATCTTCTGGATGGATTTGTTTTACCCAATCAGCATGTGTGCCAGAAAAGTCTTTTCTTAATAAGCCGTAAAGTGACAGCATGTTGTCATCCCACGTACTTAAATTTGTTTTAAGGTCAATTTCCCAGACAGCAATCAGACCTGAGTCGGTGATGGTTTTTAGACGTGCGTCCCGATTTCTACCTTTGGTTGTTACGGATTGATGCGTATGTTCGGTCGTTAATGCGACGATAGTACCAATAATCGTGAGCGCTACCATATGCGTCCATAAATTAAGGCCGCTCCCATGAAGGTTGGCTGCTTGCAAACTGCTTAACATTATTTGGATGACCGCTACGCTAATGACAACCAAAGCACCGTGGATGCGAAAACGTATTGCAGCCCATATAACTAATAAAAAGCTCCAAGAAGTGATTGTGAGGATTGATAGTTCTTTAAACCAGCCCAGAAGGGGGGTCAGCCCAACAAAGACAGTCAGGCTAAACAAGATGGTGGCCTCTAATGTGCGACCTTGATGTACCCAGTTATTAGGCGGCGGGTGCCAGACTAAAATTAAYAGKGTTAACAGAATCGTRCCAAGCGCYYCTCCTTGCCACCAGTGGAGCAGTGAGAGTGGGATGCCTTGTAGTGGTAGTTGGTTAGTCAAACTGAGTGCACTAACACCGATTGCTGCACCGATGCAGGCGCTAGCTGCTACCGCTACTAATAGCCAGGAAAAGTCGTAAAGACGGGTAAGCTTCCTATCAAAATCACTAAAGCGTGACAACAGCCATACACAGATAAGCGCTTCTAAAGTGCTACCTGTTGCAATAGCCACTGAGGCTGCTACTGAGGTGCTTGAGAGCATCATCTTTACGAATGGTATCAGATTCCACAGTGTCCTATGTTAA
>NVTX01000092.1 GCA_002401735.1 Methylophilaceae bacterium
CGCTAGGTTTATTGGTGATATTTTGACCATCAATATTACGGAAAACACGTCAGCTAAAAAAGCAAACAGCAGTGCTGGTAGTAAAGCTGGTTCTGTCAGCTCCTCCGCTAGCATCCCGACTGGCTTACCAATTGAATTCCTCAAGGAAGCCATTAGCATCACTGCTGACTCCGCCATCGATTATGACGACAAAGCGACTGAAAATGCGAGTAATAACTTTAGTGGCAATATTACCGTGACAGTCACGGATGTATTAGCCAATGGCAACCTTGCTGTGAGCGGTGAAAAGCAAATCGCGCTTGATAAAGGGACTGAGTTTGTTCGGTTCTCTGGCGTAGTCAACCCAGATAATATTACATTAGGTAATGTTGTTTCTTCTACCAAAGTGGCAGATGCCAGAGTTGAATATAGAACCAATACTAAATTAGATGCTGCACAAGTCGCGTCTATCTTTGCTCGATTTTTCTTAAGCTTTAGTCCTATATAGTTTACAAACGAGGCTTACAATCATCATGCTAACAGCTCCTACAACGCTTAAAAAAACATTCAGTGACCATTGGGCACGGATGATTGGCATCTTATTGTTAGATATCATCATCTTTATGGTTAGCATCACGTTTAGTCAAGCAGCACATGCTGACCGCATTAAAGATTTAGCGACGATTCAAGGTGTGCGTAGCAATCAACTGATTGGTTATGGCATTGTGGTTGGCCTAGATGGCACCGGTGACCAAACCACACAAACGCCTTTTACTGTACAAAGCATGATTAGTTTAATGCAGCAAATGGGGGTTAGCCTTCCACCAAATACAAAATTGCAATTGAAAAACGTTGCAGCTGTCATGCTCACTAGCTCACTGCCCCCTTTTGCACAACCGGGGCAAACGTTAGATGTCACGGTTTCTTCTATCGGGAATGCTAAAAGTTTACGCGGCGGGACATTAATTATGACGCCATTAAAAGGTGCTGATGGGCAAACCTATGCACTGGCACAAGGTAATTTAGTCGTGGGTGGTGTGGGTGCTTCAGCAAATGGTAGCACAGCCCAAATCAACCATTTAAGTGTAGGCCGTATTTCTGGTGGTGCAACGGTAGAACGGGCATTACCTAGCAATATTAATATTGCGAATACGGTCACCTTAGAACTAAAAGTCTCTGATTTTTCTACTGCAGACTTAATGACAAATGCGATTAATCATCACTTTGGTCCGAATACTGCTCTTGCACGGAATGGTCGTGTTATTGATGTTCACCCGCCTATTAATAAAAGCCGCATCGGCTTCTTAGCTGAACTAGAGTCTATCAATCTGATTCCAGCAAAAGCGAATGCACGAATTATTTTGAATGCACGCACAGGCTCTGTGGTGATGAACCAAGCGGTCAGACTAGATAGTTGCGCCATTTCACATGGCAATCTATCCATTGTGATTAGCTCAAGCCCTATTATTAGCCAACCACAGCCCTTTTCAAAAGGCCAAACGGTGGTTGCAGAAATTTCTCAAATAGAAATCAATAAAGAGCCTGGGAAGATTGTCCCTATTCCGGCTGGAGCATCACTTTCTGATGTCGTCAAAGCACTTAATGCAATTGGCACCACCCCGCAAGATTTGTTAGCTATATTGCAAGCAATGAAAGCAGCAGGTTCATTACGTGCTGACTTGGAGGTTATCTAACCATGATTGATACAACCAACCTTTCAGGGCACTTAGCRTTTGATGCAAACAGCCTGAACAACCTCAAAGTAGCAGCTAAAGCCAATTCACCAGAATCCATTAAAGAAGCGGCTAAGCAATTTGAAGCCGTGTTCATTAATATGGTCATGAAAAGCATGCGTGCAGCGACTCCKCAAGACGGCCTCTTTGATAATGAACAAAGCAAGACATTTACCGCGATGCTAGATCAGCAATTAAGTGAAAATTTAGCCACTAAGGGTGTCGGCTTAGCTGAAATTCTAACGCGCCAATTAACGATAGCGAGTAATGGCCCGACAAGTGCTATGGAACAAGCCGTGTCTGCAGATGATGGTAAAAAAACTGACACAATGGGATTAAACCCGTTAATACCCGCATTATTAAAAAGCTCAGGTTACGCAGCACCAACAGCCTCCACCTCAGCAGTGGCAGCGCCAGCCAAAATGCCGACTGGCTTACGTGGCCATAGCGCAGCGTTTCATCAGCGTATGTCACATCATGCAGAAGTTGCTAGCAAAGCCACCGGCATGCCCGCAAACTATATGCTAGGTCAAGCCGCACTGGAAACAGGCTGGGGTAGAAGAGAAATTAAAGGTAGTGATGGAAGCAATAGTCACAATCTATTTGGCATCAAAGCAACCGGCGGGTGGAAAGGAAAAGTGGCTGAAACCACCACCACTGAATACATTAACGGCGTGAAGACAAAACAGGTGGAAAAATTCCGTGCTTATGACAGTTACGCAGAATCATTCAAAGATTTTGCTAACCTGATTCAAAATAATCCGCGCTATAAATCTGTCATGGAGAATGTGAACAGTATTAGTGGTTATGCAAATGCAATGCAGAATTCCGGTTACGCAACCGATCCAAATTACGCGCATAAACTAGCAAGTGTGATTAATAAGGTAACGGCATAATGACTAAATTGATGGAAATTAGTACCGTTAAATTTTATATAAGGCGAGCAAGCACATATTATGGCAAGTAATATTCTTAACATCGGACAAACCGCTTTAGCTGCTGCACAAGCAGGCTTAAGTGTGACAGGGCATAACATTGCTAATGCATCTACGCCAGGCTACTCGCGCCAAGAAATTGTACAAGGCGCCGCGACCGCACAAAATTTTGGGTTTGGCTTTATTGGCCAAGGAACTCAGGTCAATCAAATAAGACGTAACTACAGTGAAATTCTAGCTGCACAGTTTAACAATGCACAAAGCACAAGCAGTGCAACCAATGCTTATGCCACACAGTTATCACAAATTGATAATATTTTGGCAGACTCTTCATCAGGTCTGTCGCCATCATTTCAACAGTTTTTCTCTAGCGTACAAGCCTTATCATCAAACCCTAGTGACGCGGCAACAAGACAAGCTGTTTTATCATCAGCACAAAGCTTGTCAAATCGATTTGCAGATATCGGCAGCCGTTTAGAAGAATTACGTAGTGGTGTGAACACACAATTGACGGCTTATACAGCGAAAGTCACTTCTTACGCGCAGCAAATCGCCAATATTAATGACACCATTAGCAAGTCATTAGCCGTAGACTCCATTAACCCACCGAATGATCTGCTGGATCAACGTGATTTAATGATTTCCGAGCTAAACAAACTCGTCAAAACGGATGTGCAGCAACAAAATGATGGCACATATAACGTATTTATTGGCAATGGCGTGCCATTAGTCATTGGTAGCAAGCCATATACACTCACAACTGTAGCATCCAGTACAGATCCTTCAAGATTAGAAGTGGCTTACGTGAGCAACATTGTAACCGAGCTCAATGAAACCAGCATTGTCGGTGGCGCATTAGGTGGTTTACTCCAATTTAGAAGCGGCTCATTAGATAAGATTCAGAATCAACTTGGCCAACTTGCCACGGTTTTTGCCGCTACGTTTAATGCGCAACATCAAGCAGGTTTCGATTCTGCAGGTGTAGCAGGCACTGCCTTATTTAATGTGCCGGTCCCTCAAACATTCGGCCATGCAAGCAATAGTGGTGGTGCAACCATTACTGCAACCATTACCAATGCAACCGCACTGACGAGTAGTGATTATCGTGTTCAATATGATGGCACAAATTACAATATCACGCGTTTAAGTGATAATACTGTCCAGTCTTTTGGCAGCTTGCCACAAACAGTTGATGGCCTCAGTATTAATGGCACATTTGCATCAGGGGATTCATTTTTAATCCAACCTACACGCAATGGTGCAACCACATTGTCTGTTGCAATTACTGATATCAATAAAATAGCCGCCGCTGATAGCGTTGGCGGCAGTGGAAATAACATCAATGCATTGCTGCTTGCCGATATGCAAAACCAAGGCACGCTGAATAATAATAGCCTTAGTTATGAAAATGCTTTCGCCCAACTAGTGAGTTTAGTGGGTAATAAAACGAACGAATTAAAAGTAAATGCAGCAGCAGCCGAGGCTTTACTCGCCCAAACAGAAGCAGCACAACAGTCAGAATCTGGGGTTAACCTAGATGAAGAAGCGGCCAATCTTTTACGTTACCAACAAGCTTACCAAGCAGCAGGTAAAGTCATGCAGATAGCAAACTCGTTATTTGACACTTTACTTAACTTAGGTTGATAGGATTACGATTATGCGGATTAGTACCAATACACTATATCAAACAGGCATTTCTAAAATCGGCACGTTGCAAGCAGAGCAATCTAAATTGCAGCTACAAATTGCGAGTGAACGACGTATTTTAACGCCTTCGGATGACCCAATAGCGGCATCGCGTGCTTTACAGATTTCACATGCACAAAGTCTCAACACACAATATGCAAACAACCGGCAAATTGCCAACAACAGTTTAGCGACGTTAGATATTTCCTTAGGTAGCATTGTCGAGTTAATGACCGTTACACGGACAACATTGGTTGGTAATGCAGGGACGCTATCCACTGCGCAAAGARCAGTGCTTTCAACGAATTTAACGGCATCATTAAAAACATTAGTGGGTTATGCCAATACAAAAGATGCAACTGGCAATTATATGTATGCTGGGTTTCAGGGTGATACGGTTCCATTTACTGCCACTGGTACAGGTGCAACTTATAATGGCGACAGCAATCAGCAGTTATTGCAAGTGGATGGCCAACGTAAAATGGTCGTGAATGCGCCAGGTGATAGCGTTTTCCAAGCAGGAGGCAATGATGCCTTTAGTGCTTATAGTGATYTAATCACAATATTAAACAACCCAGGCTCTACTGATACCGATGTGGCTAATGCTGTTGCTGCAGCACTTGCTAGTTTAGACACGGCCATGAGCACCGTCGCCAATGTAAGATCTTCTGTCGGTACACGGCTAAATGAAATTGATGCATTAAATGAATCAGGCGATAGCCGGAAATTGCAGTATGCACAAGCATTATCAGAGCTACAAGACCTTGACTATGCGCAAGCGCTTTCAGATTTTTCTCAGAAACAAATTATTTTAGAAGCAGCTCAACAATCATTTGTGCAAATCACAGGCATGTCGCTTTTTGATTACATTCGCTAGTAATTGAGTGCCTCRATAGGCACTCAACTTATGTATTRAACCCTCCCCCACACATTTCCAAAACGGATCAGAACGGCCACGTTATTCTTTGTTGGTTTACAATCATTYGCAGCATAACACTCCGTTTCTATATTAATATTGATATAAGCTGAACGTTATTAATAACTGATGTTGAACCCATATATCCGAATATTCACTGTTAGCACACACAGCAACAACGATCTCTCAGCGTTCAAAGATTATTGGATGAATAAACCCGGCTTTTTTTTGCGTAATGCCGATGCAATGGACGCAAAAAATATGTGCAATTGCATACCTTAGATACCCCATTGAATGAAGGGTTAAGAACGTCTAGAGGTATCCAGGCTGGATATTATGGTGTCGCAGAGGTTTGGTTTAAGTCAATTGATCACGCGAAGTCTTCGGCTTTTATTGTTAATAAAGTACGAATTCTAGACGGCTAACAGACGGCTTGTTCGTTAAGGGTTTATTTGATCTGTTTGCGTCGCAACGGCTGGCACAGCGACTTCTTGCATATATTCAATACTCACTGTCGCCATTTTTTTCATTGGCATCAGCATGCCTTGCAATGCCAAGGCTAACACTAAGAACCCAATTGAAAGCGTGATAGGGAAACCAATACCGAATAAATTAAGCTGCGGCGCCGTTCTTGTCAGTATGCCTAATGCCATATTGGTAATCAATAAAGCAGCCACTGCGGGCAATGCAAGCAAAACCCCTGTACTGAAAATAGCCTCACCCCATGCCACCACTTTCATCGGACTAATGCCACCACCTTCTAAGACAATTGGCATGGTCACAAAACTATTGGCCAAAGCACTTATCATTAGCAAATGACCATCCATGCTTAAAAAAACCAACATCACTAATATAGTTAAAAACTGACTAATTGCCGTCGTTTGGCCACGTGTTTGTGGATCAAAAAAGGTGGCAAAACCTAAGCCCATACTCATTGCAATAAGTTGCCCTGCAACTCCGATTGCAGAAAACACTAAGCGGACACTAAACCCCATTGCCAAGCCGATAATCATCTGCTGTATCAATATCAGCAAACCCTGAAATGAGAAAATATCGAACGATGGGATTTCAGGTATCGTTGGCATAATAACAAGCGTTAATACAATGCCAAAACCCAATTTAATACGGGTTGGTGTTGATCGATCACTTAAGATGGGTGCGGTAGCAATGACACCAAGCACTCTAGTCAGCGGCCAAAGCAAACTGATAATCCAACCATTAATAAGCTCACTGCTGAATGAAACCATATCAGTCTAATTTACCCATCGTACAAGTGTTAATGCGCCATTGCAGGGATGCTAGTAAACACTAAGTGCATGTAATCAACCAAGGTAGTTAACATCCATGGCCCAACAATTAACAACACCGCAAACACGCCAACAAGTTTAGGGATAAAAGAAAGCGTCGCTTCATTAATTTGCGTCGCCGCTTGGAAGATACTCACGACCAAGCCAATCATCAAAACAGTCAATAACATTGGCCCTGCAACCAACAATGTGATTTGCATGGCATGTCTGCCTAARTCCATTACGCCTTCTGGTGTCATATCATTTCCTTCTTCATTGCAAATTAGTGTCAATAAAAACTTTGTACCAGCGAACCCATTATCAACTGCCAGCCATCCACCAAAACAAACAACATGAGTTTAAATGGCAGCGAAACAATAGCGGGGGATACCATCATCATCCCCATGGCCATCAACACACTAGCAACAACCATATCGATAATTAAGAAGGGGATGAAAATGGCAAATCCAATTTGGAAAGCGGTTTTCAATTCGCTTGTCATATAAGCTGGTACTAGCACACGTAAAGGCACGTCTTCAGGGGTATTAATTTCCTCGACTTGCGCCATGTTCGCAAATAACGCCAAATCACTTTCCCGCGTTTGCTTCAGCATAAAAGCTTTCAATGGTTCAACCCCTTTATCTAGCGCTTCTTGCATTTCAATCTTATTCTCTGATAATGGTTGATAAGCATCGATGTATATTTTGTCTATCACGGGGCTCATGACAAACATGGTTAAAAACAAAGCCAAGCCGATCATCACTTGATTTGGTGGCGCTGATTGCGTCCCGATTGCTTGTCTTAACAGCGACAGCACAATAATAATGCGAGTAAACCCTGTCATCATCAGCAATGCTGCTGGCAAAAAGGTTAAGGAAGTCATCAAAATGAGGGTTTGCAAACTTAATGTATAGTTTTGCCCACCTGATGCCGACGGTGTCGAATTAATCAATGGCAAACTATTGTCTGCCCAGGTCGATACTGGCAATAACAGCATGCCAAGTAACATCAAAATAACTACTTTATATTGATTGTTTTTCATCATGCTTTTAGCCTTTATTTGGATTGCCTTTAAGGCTTAAATTTTTTGCGGATTTCTTTAACCATGCTGAAAATGGTTTGACGATTGGATTAGCGAAAGCAGCATGTGTAATCGCATCATCACTTGGCTTTGTTGTCGCATTACCTTCTTCCATAGATTCAGCCAACTGATCTGAACCGACGGTCAAGTTAGCAATTGAACTCACCTGCCCTTG
>NVTX01000093.1 GCA_002401735.1 Methylophilaceae bacterium
TCCTTCACCGCATTTACCGTCTTTCATTTCTTTGGCTTTATCAGCACCACATTTTCCTTCGCCGCATTTACCATCTTTCATTTCTTTGGCTTTATCAGCGTGGTTGTCAGCAACTTGGTAGCCACTAGAAAGTGTTTTGATTTCAAAAGGATTATCTGCCGCGGCGATTGCTGCTGTACCTACTGTTAATACGAATGCGCCGCTTACCGCTAATGCAATTGTTTTTTTAGTAACGTTCATGATTTTATCCTTCAATAATAATTAAAAAGTTGCTGCAAATTAAAGTGTTAGTTACTTCTCAGATTCTAGTGATTTCACTATTTTCTGCTTTGCTTCAGATGGTAGTTTAATGCTGGTATCGTCTTCAATACTTTTGCTCATACCTGTTATAGCAACGTGTAACGCTTTTAATTGTTGACTAAAACGAGAACAGTATTTGCATATCAGTAGATGGAACTTGAGTGCAAAACGCTCTCTCGTAGACAAAAGATTGTCTACATCTTGAGAAATAAGCTGGCTAGCTTGTTTGCAGTTCATCATTGCTTATGGTTTCCTGTCCAATTGATTTCTAAACATTTTCTAATGCCCATCCGGGCTCTATATAACATCACCCAAGCATTGGTCGTGGTGATGTTCAATTCCTTACATATTTCCTCATTATCTGTTTCATGTACGTCTCGCATGACAAACAACGTCGCCAGTTTGGCGGGGATTTTATCGATGCAGGATTGGAGTACTTTAAAAAATTGTTTTTGTTCTAATGCGGATTCTGGGGCATCCCACACTTTTGGCTTATCAGCCCAGGCGCCTTTGTCGTCGAAAAACTCGTCCATATTGGCATCTTGGTCGGACATCAAGTCTGACGCAGCCATTTCACGCGAGCTTTTACGCATTAAGTCTATAATCTTGTGTTTTAAAATGCCGGTGAGCCAAGTGCGCGGAGAGGATTGTTCTGCAAAATTATTGCTTTTAATGACAGCCATAAAGGTTTCTTGTACGACGTCTTCTGCTTGGTGCGGGTCTCGTAAGCGAGCAAGGGCAAATCGATATAGGTAGTCGCCGTGCTCGTTGAGCCAATCATGAACATTATTTGTTGTCATTATGATGTTTTGCCAGTCTTTTTGTGCAGTAATTGTAAATAATGCGCAGCATCCAGTCCAGTCTTATTCTGCTGTGCAAGCCATATGGTCTCACCCAAGCAATCTAGGACATCATGTTGGGCTGAGTGTTCCCCTTGGTGTTTAATTTTTAATTGCGTATATATTTCTGCAATACCAGTTGGTTGGTTAATGCTGACTTGCTCTAAGACTGATAAGTGCAAGCTCATGTGTAAAAATGGGTTGGTTTCACCTTGCTCTGGAAAGTAAGCTTGCTGTTTAAACTTTTCAGGCGCGTCTAAAATATTGTGGTATTCCGGATGCAATTGAATAACACTAATGGCTATTTTTTCTAAATCACTTAATGGTTGTGTTTGCTTGAATTTTTCCCAAGTATTAAAAAAGAATTCTCTCACTTCATCGCGAGAGGGGTTGAATAAGCTCATGTGTTAACGTCTTCTGAAAATAGGCCGAGGACAGCGGAGTACTGTAGCATTTCATTTTTACCAGCGATGGGGGCAATTTCGCCATTGCCGTAAAACCCAATAATCGGTAATAAGGGAAATAATGTTTTAAGGAGTTCTAGGTCTTGGTCACTGCCATCATAAAATGATGGGCCACGACCTAGGCATGAGAAAAGCATCGCAAATGTCGGCTCACTTTCCAATTGCTGGCCTAACTTGGTTGCTGTTTTAACAATGTCTATTTGTGCTGAGTTCACGTCTCTTAATGCCCAGCACATCCAATCACCAGTTTGCAAACTCTTGCTTAGCGTGATAGCGCCATTCGCATCATCGCTTGTGATGATGGTAGCAACATTATATTCACCTTTAGCAAATGCCAGTTGGCTGTTTGAATAGATGACGGCGAGCTGATGATAAGGGAGTGTTTGCTTTTGTGTCTGCTTACGCGATTCTTGCCACGCGTTATTGAGGCTAGTCAGCGCATCAATATGATCAATCGACAGAAGGTCATGCCCATCTGCTTTTGTGACGGCTTTGGGTTGGGATATGCTTTTTAAGCCATGCGACGCGGCAACGGCAACTTTGGCATTGGTGATAGCGACTTCGCAGTAACCCTGTGTGGCGCCCTTGCCGTTCTCCCATACTGAGAATGGACCATGTCCGATGGCATCGCCAGAAATGCCGCCAAACCTAAGCCCTGGTTTGTTAAGCCAAGTGCTATTCATGGCGTTTGGGGCGGCCAGTGTGAGAATAAATGGTGTGTCAGTGTTATTTTTTCTGATGACGGATAATGAAGCCGCGTCGCTAAATACCATGGCAGCAGCGGCAGGGCTGTCTAGTATCCAATCTTCTTCTGTAAATATCCCAGTTGCTGAGCAACCGATAATTTGAGTGCAGCTGGCTGCTTTAGCTGCTGCTTTAATCGCAGACTCAGGGTCTGCTGCAAATTCAACGCTTAAGAAAAGCAATACGGCACTGGGCGACTGAATGCCAGCCTTTTTCATCGCACTTTTAACAGCTTGCGCAGCCAGCTCAGGTTTGGCTGTGTTTCCGTAGGCTAGGCCCGTYGCTACTTTCYTCATGTTTCCCCTGCCATTAARTGTGGTTTAGGTATGATTTTGTCTTTRTATTCACAYAAATCAACAATACAGCATTCACCACATTTTGGGTTGCGAGCAGTGCAGGTGTAACGACCATGCAAGATAAGCAGGTGGTGTGCATCTTGTAAGTAAACCTTAGGGATGGTTTTTAAATACTTCTTTTCGACTTCTAATACGTTTTTACCCATGGCTAGTTTAGTGCGGTTACCCAGTCTAAATAAATGCGTATCGACTGCAATCGTGGGTTGTCCAAACGCGGTATTGAGAATGACATTAGCCGTTTTTCGCCCAACCCCTGCAAGGGCTTCTAATGCTTCACGGGTATTGGGTACTTCGCCCTTATGCAGGGACAGTAGTTGATGGCAGCAAGTAATGACATTCTTCGCTTTAGCGTGATATAAGCCGATGGTCTTAATATAGTGTTCTAAGTCATCAATGCCTAAGTCATAGATGGCTTGCGGCGTATTAGCAACTGCATAGAGCCTGCGGGTTGCAATGTTGACGCCTTTATCTGTTGCTTGCGCAGATAAGATAACTGCGATTAATAGCTCGAAAATCGAGCTGTGTTCAAGCTCTGTTGAAGGCTCTGGTATTGCAATACTTAAGCGTTTAAAGATTTCAAATCGTTTTTCAGCGTTCATTGCAAGTAGGTTTTAAACCGTTAGCGCCAGCTAATGCGCCGGTTTTAGTGATCCGCCAACATCTGGCGTTTCTTTTTTGCTGGATTTTCGTTGTACTGCCCAGTTATGCGCAGCAATCAAAAATGCCAAGCCAAGGAAGGCGCCAGGGGGTAGGGCTGCCAGTAAGAAGCCTTGGTAATCAGGAATAACGGTTAATACGATATGTTTAAAGCTATCACCYAAAGCTAAATCTAAACCAGAAAAYAATGTGCCYCTGCCTAATATTTCACGCATGCCGCCAAGCAAGCCGAGCACAATGGTTAAGCCAATCCCCATCATAAAGCCATCCCAGATGGCTGGTAAAGGYGGTTTTTTAGCAGCAAAAGCATCAACACGACCTAGTACGATGCAATTCACCACGATGAGTGGAATGAAGATGCCGAGTACTTTGTGTAGCGGCTCTGCGAAGCCGTGAATCAATAAATCAATCACAGTCACCAATGCAGCGATGACTAAGATAAACACGGGCAAGCGAATCTCATTAGGGACAAACCTACGCACAGGGGAGACGGCGCCACTGGCTGCTGCCATCACTAGCGCTGTTGCTAAACCTAAGCTCACGCCGTTGACGACGGTTGTGGTCACGGCAAGTGTCGGGCATAAGCCTAGCAACTGTACGACACCCGGGTTTTGTTTCCATAGGCTGTTTACGGTAATGTCTTTAAATTGACTCATCTTCTTTTGTCTCTTTTGGTATTGCTTCTTTTTGGTTTGTTTCTTCTAATAAAGCGGCTGTTGGTTTAAACAAGGTCTCTTTATTCTCGTTAAAGTATTGTAACGCTTTATGTACGGCCTTAACGACTGCGCGTGGGGTAATGGTCGCCCCTGCTCGGTAATCAAAATGACCACCATCTTTTTTAACAGTCCAATTTGAATCGCTTGTTTTTAAGAGTGATTCTCCGTCAAATAGTTTAATCCACTTTGATTTGGCGATGTCGATATAGTCACCCAAGCCTGGCGTTTCAGTGTGCGTCAGTACGCGTACGCCTGAAATGCTCCCGTCATGGTTAATGGCGATGAGCAATTTAATCTTGCCACTATAACCATCGGCTGCAATCGCTTCTAAGATAACGGCGATGGGTTCAACACCCATGCGTGCGACACTGGCTGTTGTTGGCTTTTTATTGCCTAATAAATTACTTGGTGCAATGTTGATGGTGTCATTTAAAACATCATTGTCATATCTGTCGTGCGCCACGACTTGCTGGAACAAGGCAATTCGTGCAGCGGCCTCGCTCCGTGCGATGGGTTCTTTTGTGACTTGATAGACGACTGTCATTAATAGCGTGAACGTTAGTGCAAATGCGACCAAAGTGAACGCTGTTTTTGCGGCATGTTTGAGTATGGTTTCTGGCATATTATTCTTTGTGCCCAAATACGCGGGGTTGTGTGTACGCATCAATGAGCGGTACGCAAATATTCATGAAGATAACCGCAAAAGCAACGCCGTCAGGGTAGCCGCCATAAACACGGACAAGATAGGTGATGACCGCAACGCCCGCAGCAAAGTAGAGTTTTCCTTTAGGGGTTGTAGGCCCGCTCACTGGGTCGGTGAGAATAAAGAATGCAGCGAGCATACTTGCGCCACTAAATAAGTGAAACACTGGGTTAGCAAACTGTGTTGGGTCAACAATCCAAAACAAGCCAGAAATAATCGCGATACCGCCTAAAAATGCAGTAGGTAAATGCCACGTGATAATGCGTTGCTGCCATAAGAATAGGCCGCCTAATAAATAAGCGATAGCAACATATTCACTGCCTTTGCCACCTAAAGTGCCGAACAATGGCGCAGCTTGAATGCTATCCATGCCTTGTTTGAGTTTAAGCTGGGTTTTAAGGTAGTCCAGCGGCGTTGCGGAAGTGACAGCATCCATCGTGATGTTAGCAGGCAATGTATGGCTGAAAATGTAATGGAATTGATCCATAAAACTTAGCTTGGTTTCAGCAAGGCTTAAAGCCGCCGGCCATTTGGTCATGATGACTGGAAATGAAATCAAAAGTACGGCATAACCAATCATCGCTGGGTTGAATGGGTTGTAGCCGAGGCCACCATACAGTTGTTTGGCRATGATGATTGCGAATGCRGTGCCCACAACAATTAACCACCAAGGTGCTAGCGGTGGAATAGCCAACGCTAATAACCATGCCGTAATAACAGCGCTGTAATCTGACAAAAACGGCTGCACTGGGCGATGACGTAGTTTGAGCATCAGTGCTTCAGTAGCGAGTGCTGTCGCCGTGGCAAGTGCTAACGTAATCAGAATGCCACCACCAAACAACCAAGCGTAAACCACAATGCCTGGTATTAAGCTAAGCAGCACTTTGAACATAATGCTGCGGACGGTTGGCGCATTAGAGATGTAAGGTGAACGGTTCAAATTATTCCTTTGATTGGTTTTCTTTTGCTTTTAATGCCGCTGCCTTTTGCGCTTTAGCGCGTGCAATGGCTGCCGCAATTTTAGCTTGTTTTTCTTCGTCAGCAACCGGCTTACCAGTTTCCGCTTTTGCGATGGTTTTACTCGCAACCGCTTTTTGTGCTTTAGCTCGTTCAATAGCAGCTGCTATTTTCGCCTGCTTCTCTGCGTCGACAACTGGTTCACCGCTACCTGTTGTTGCTTTGCTAACACCGGCTGCACTTGCTGCTGCTTTTTGCGCTTTAGCACGCGCAATCGCAGCGGCTATTTTCGCTTGTTTTTCATCATCGGCAACAGGATTGCTGTTGTCCGCAGTTGCTTTACCGGCACCTTCCGCGCTTGCTGCGGCCTTCTGTGCTTTAGCGCGTGCAATGGCGGCAGCGATTTTAGCTTGCTTGCCTTCTGTTAGCCCTACGGCGGTTCTCCGCGCATCAATCGCTTCAATTTCTGCCTTGGTTGCAGTGCTTGTCTCTATTGTGTTCTTAGGCGCTGTATTGCCTGCGGCTTTTTGTGCCTTAGCACGTGCGATGGCAGCGGCAATCGCTGCTTGTTTATTTGTTGCTGCAGGTGCGCCACCTTCTTTAGCCGCTTTAGCGGCTTTCGCCCCTTGTGCGCGTGCGGCATGTTTGGCAGCACGTTCTTTTTTCTCACGCTCAATGCGCGCGAGCCTAAATTCATTCCGCTCCCGCGCAATGTCGGCAGCTTCCTTTTCTTTATCCAGTGCGATAATTTCGCTTTTTGCGTAACGGTAATACTGTACTAGCGGGATATCACTTGGGCAGACATAAGAGCAAGCACCACACTCAATACAATCAAACAGTTTGTAATCTTGCGCTTTCTCAAAGTTATCTGCTTTGGCAAACCAATAAAGCTCCTGCGGTTGTAAACTGACAGGGCAGGCATCCGCACAGCGTGCACAACGAATACATGGCATGGCTGGTGGTGGTGGCTCGAATAAGGTCGGTGATGCGGCAATAATACAGTTGGCCGCTTTTGTAATCGGCACCTCTTCACTGGGAAGGTTAAAGCCCATCATTGGGCCGCCCATAATATAGTGGCTGGTATCAGATTTTACCGGGCCAGTTGCGTTCACTAAGTGCATCAACGGGGTGCCAAATAACACCTCGAAATTTTGTGGTTGATCCACATTGCCTGTCATCGAAACGACTCTACTCAGTGCGGGCTCTCCAAATTCAAAATAACGATAAAGCGCTAATACGGTGGCAACGTTAAACACTTGAATGCCAACCTCTGTAGAGCGTTTGTCATGAGGGACTTCTTGGCCCAATACTAAATGGACCAAGCGACGTGCATCACCACTTGGATAAAGAGTCGGCACGACTTTGACCTTGATGTCAGTATCGGCAACAGCCGCTTGCATGGCTTTAACCGCTTCTGGTTTATTATCTTCAATGCCGACAATCACATTTGTGGCGCCGAGTAACCGTTGCGCCACCTCTATGCCATGCACAATTTGTTCACCGCGCTCACGCATTAACATATCGTCGCAAGTAATATAAGGCTCGCATTCAGCCGCATTAATCACAAGTGTATGGATGATAGACTTTCCATTTGCACGCAGTTTAATCTGCGTTGGGAATGTTGCGCCACCTAATCCGACAATGCCAGCGTGACGAATAATTTTTCTCAGGTTAGATGATGAAGTGTGGTTGTAGTCATCTGCCAAAGGATGGCGTTCAATCCATTCTTCTTTAAAATCGTTTTCGATGAAAACGCATTCATCACTCAAACCTGAAACATGGGGGACAGCATGTAGCTTAATGTCGGTGACGATGCCTGAAACCGGTGCGTGAATGGAAGCGCTAATCAAGTCGCCACATTTTGCAATCATCTGACCCTTCAAAACGCGGTCGCCCAATTTAACTAATACCTGGCTGATGGCACCAATATGCTGTTGTAATGGAATGATGTAATGTTTGCTTGGCGCGAGTGAGGTGATAGTCGAGTCGGATGATATTTGTTTATGTG
>NVTX01000094.1 GCA_002401735.1 Methylophilaceae bacterium
ATAAGCGACATCAATTGTAATGCCTTGCTCACGCTCAGCCTGTAGACCATCGGTCAATAGCGATAAATCTACCGCTTCCATACCACGTTTTTTAGACGTGTTAGAGATGTTGGTTAGTGTATCAGTGAGGATGGTCTTAGTATCAAACAGTAAGCGGCCAATTAAGGTGCTTTTCCCATCGTCCACGCTACCACATGTCATGAAACGCAATAAAGAATCGTTATCTTGCATATCTGTGTTGCTCATTAGAAGTACCCCTCTTTTTTACGTTGTTCCATACTTGCCTCAGAGGTTTGGTCATCTAAGCGGGTTGCACCACGCTCAGTAATGGTTGTTGTGGCTGTCTCAATAACAATCTTGCTTGTTGTATCTGCATCTGAGTAAACAGGTGCAGTACAGGTAATATCACCAACCGTTCTAAAACGAACTTGTTTGTTGACGATTTCTTCACCATTTTTAGGTTGGTTAATGACGTCGCCGTTTGCCAACTTAACATTCGCTGGGATAATGTTGCCATTACGGATAATGACATCACGCTGGTGAGCGAAGTAAATGCTTGGTAGTTCAAGCTTCTCACGCTCAATGTATTGCCATACGTCCATCTCTGTCCAGTTTGAGATAGGGAATGCACGAATGTTTTCGCCTTTGTGCGAACGAGCATTATATAAGTTCCATAGCTCAGGTCGTTGGTTCTTAGGATCCCACTGACCAAATTCATCACGGAAGCTCATAATGCGTTCTTTCGCACGGGCTTTTTCCTCATCGCGACGTGCGCCACCAATGCAGCAATCAAAACCAAATTCTTCAATCGCTTCTAGCAAAGTCACAGATTGGTATTTATTACGTGGTTCGTCTGGTGATTTTAAGACGATTGTGCCGCGTTCCATAGAGTCTTCAAGAGAGCGCACAATAAGGCGCTCACCTAACTCAGCTGCACGACGGTCACGAAATTCTAGTACTTCTTCGTAGTTATGACCCGTATCAATATGCATTAAAGGGAAGGGGAAGCGGCCTGGGCGAAATGCTTTTTCTGCTAAGCGTAAAATGCAAAGAGAATCTTTACCGCCTGAAAATAACAAGACAGGGTTGCTACATTGGCCTGCCACTTCACGCAATATATGAATTGCTTCGGCTTCTAGCCAATCTAAATGTGATAATGTTTTTTTAGTCATAATATTCAATAGTTTATTTTATAATCTTACTTCTTTACGTGAAGTCCGCATTCTTTGTTTTTTGGGTCTTCCCACCACCAGCGGCCAGCACGAACATCTTCGCCTATGGCAACGGCACGTGTACAAGGGCCGCAACCAATACTAGGATAGAACTGATCGTGCAATGCGTTATATGGCACTTCATACATGCGGATATACGCCCAGACTTCTTGTTCAGTCCAGTCACTAAGCGGGTTGTATTTTTCTAATTTGTTGCCTTCGTCATACTCGCGGGTAGGCAAGCTAGTACGCGTGGCGGCTTGTTCGGCACGCATGCCTGTCACCCAAGCTTGCTTGCCATTTAGTGCACGCTTCAGCGGCTCTACTTTACGCATGTGGCAGCAAGCTTTACGTAATTCTATACTCTCGTAAAAGGCGTTAATGCCTTTAGTACGCACATAGTCTTCTACTACCGTATGTTTAGGGAAATATACGACGGGTTTTATTTCGTAAGTCTTTTCAACTTCGCCCATTAACGTATAAGTCTCAGCAGGTAAGCGGCCTGTATCTAGTGAGAAAATTTCTATCGCTAGATTTTCTTTGGCAATAATGTCAGTTAGCACCATGTCTTCTGCACCGTAGCTATTCGCAAATGTGATGGCTTTGAACTCACGACTAGCCGATTGCAATAGCCCTAGCACTTGTGCGCGCTTAGTTGCCACGCTTTGCTTAAGCTTATCTGTAAGCGCTGGCGTGGTTGCTGGATCGCTTGCCGTAGGCTTGAGCATGCTGACACCAAATGTCATTACCAGCTCACTCTACGCACTAACATTATGCTTGGCTCCGATTAACTCTACGCCAAACTGGGTTTACTTCATCAACCGCACCTTGGTAGGGTTGGCTAAAGTCGTTTAAGCTCTCTAGTGCTTCTTCAGCATTACGATCTGCACGAATCAGATAGCTGCTGAAGCCAGAGCGTTTTAAAAAATAAAGCTGATCACGTAATACATCACCAACCGCGCGCAGCTCGTTTTTAAAGCCATAGCGCGACCGTAGTAAATTACCAAGTGTGAAATTGCGGCCATCAGCAAAGCGTTCAACAAACACCGCAATAAGCGGTAAGCTATTTAGATCGTCAAATGCTTCTGCTAAGCTTTCAATCGGCTCATGTGTTTGTAATAAAATACCGATTTCACCTGCTGCCATGCGATCAGCTAAGCGTTCTTTATTCGCTTGCCATACGGTTAGTGGTAATAGCACTTTTCCTGTTGCTGGAATATCGGCTGCATCAATTTGTCTTTGTGTGAACGTATCTTCGCCGTGTAGCTTAAACAATACGATTTTACCTGCTTGCTTCCGCACAACTTCATCACCAAACGTAGGTGGAATAACACGCACCCATTCATCTGCAGCGATGGCACTGCCTTTAATTAACTGACTCATGCAATCTCCTTCTCGGCATAAACATGCGCTTTAAAAGGATCAGGGCCTAAACGGCGAACAGTGTCGATAAAGCGTTCTTCAGGTGTACGTTCTTTTATATACACTTCAATTAGTTTTTGAATAACACCGGGCATTTCATCGGCTGCAAATGCACGGCCAATGACTTTCGCTAAGCTAGCGTCATTGCCTTGCTTGCCTCCAATAGACACTTGATACCATTCTTCATTGTCTTTATCGACACCTAATACACCAATGTGGCCCACATGATGGTGGCCACAAGCGTTCATGCAGCCTGATATATTCAATTCAATATCGCCAATATCATGTAGATAATCTAGGTTATCAAATTTGTTTTGAATAGCTTGTGCAATCGGGATGCTCTTTGCATTAGCTAAACTACAGAAATCTCCGCCTGGGCAGCAAATAATGTCGGTTAGCAAGCCAATGTTGGGTGTGGCCAAGCCACTTCCACGTGCTTTTTCCCATACTGCAAATAAATCTGCAAGCTCTACATCAGCCAATATAAGGTTTTGTTCGTGAGAAACACGTAATTCACCAAAACTATACGCATCAGCAATGTCAGCAACCACGTGCATTTGCGCACTCGTTGCGTCGCCTGGTGCTTGTCCATGTGGCTTAAGGGATAAAGTGACTGCGCGGTAGCCATCTTGCTTGTGTGGATGCGCGCAACGCTTAACCCAAGCGGCAAACGCTGGGTTGCTGGCGATGGCTGTGTCAAAGCTGGCATCATGTGCGGGTAATTTCTCATAAGGCATCGGCTCGAAATGTTGTGCAACACGCTCAAGCTCAGCTTCAGTAATCGTATTGGGGCCGTCTTTTAAATGTGCCCATTCAGCTTCAACTTGTTCTTTAAATGCTTCTATTCCTAATGACTTAACCAATATCTTGATGCGTGCTTTGTATGAGTTATCACGACGACCGTGAATATTGTACGTGCGGATAATAGCTTCGCAGTAGGTAAGGGCATGTTGCCACTCTAAATGTTCACGAATGACTGAGCCTAGGATCGGTGTGCGACCTAAGCCACCACCAACCCATACTTTAATGGCTAGTTTGTCATTATCGTCTTTATAGAACTCCATGCCAATATCATGCATTTGCACCACGGCACGGTCTTCTTCCGTGCCAGACACTGCAATTTTAAATTTGCGTGGCAATAACGCAAACTCAGGATGGAACGTACTCCACTGGCGAATGACTTCAGCCATTGGACGTGGGTCGACCACTTCATCAGGAGCAACTCCGGCAAACTGGTCGGTTGTGACGTTACGAATACAGTTGCCAGAAGTTTGAATAGCGTGCATTTCAACAGTGGCAAGCTCTTCTAAGATGTCTGGCACATCTTCTAATTTAGGCCAGTTAAACTGCATGTTTTGACGCGTACTAAAATGACCGTAATCTTTATCGTATTTTTTAGCAATGTCGCCTAGTTTGCGTAATTGYTTTGAAGACAGCATGCCGTATGGCACGGCAATGCGTAACATTGGCGCATGGCGTTGAATGTAAAGACCATTCTGCAAGCGGATTGGACGAAATTCTTCTTCTGAGAGTTCTCCTGCCAAATAGCGGCGAGTTTGATCGCGATACTGTGCAACACGCTCATTAACGTTTTGCTGATCTATTTTGTCGTATTTATACATGTGATTTGCTAATGATAGTTAGCCCTCTATTTTAATCTAAAATACCTTATTTAATAAGGGGTTAATTAACTTTTTCTAAAGTTAATTTGTTTTATTGCGATTATGACCAGCAGCACGATGATGCCTATCAAAGTATTTAACTCAGGAAACGCAAGCTTCTGCCCGACATAGACAAGGATTAGCGCCAGTAAAAGGCGTATCCACTGTTCTGCTACTTTTGCACTTAAATGGCTACCAATCCAAATGCCTGGAATCGAGCCAATGAGTAGGGTGCTTAACAACGTGTAGTTAACGGTACCTAAACTGACGTGTCCTAAACCGGCAACGAGCGTTAGTGGTACGGCATGTGCAACATCGGTGCCGATCACTCTAGTGATGCTTGATTTTGGGTAGAGTATTAGTAGAGCGGTCACGCCTAATGCACCCGCACCTACCGAGGTAAGGGTGACTAAAAAGCCTAACGCAATGCCTAAAATAACCGTGAATGCTGGTACATACCTTGGGTTAATCCAATGGCCTGATTTAGATAAGCTTGCAAGTTGGTTGCGAAATATCACAGAGAGAGAGGTGAGCATTAGTGCGAYACCAAGCCAAAACTTGATTGTGACAACGGCGCTTTCGGATGTGATATCTATTCCGCCAAGGTAAAACGTGGTAATAATGGAGGCTGGAACGCTACCTGAAGCCAGTAAGCGAACAATACGCCAATCAATATTACCTAGCTTGCCATGGGCAAAAATRCCGGCAGACTTGGTGATGGCGGCGTAAAGCAGGTCCGTACCAACCGCAACGGCCGCAGGTTGGTGGAAAAATATCAATAAAATAGGCGTCATTAATGAGCCGCCACCAACGCCGGTCAGTCCGACGAGTAGGCCCACAATAAAACCTGCTAATATATGATAAACATCCATGTTTAGGGTAGTGCATTTAGAATTTAGTCGCGTAATATAACAGCATCTGTTATAAGTATTTAATATTAATTTATTATTTGCATATTCCGTTTACTTATATAGAATATATATGTGTTTAAAATTACTTAATTCGAATTAAAATAGTTAACATGAAACTACACCAGCTAAAATATGTACATGAGGTTGCGCGACAGGGGCTGAACATTTCTGCAGCTGCAGAAGCATTGCACACCTCTCAGCCAGGTGTCAGTAAGCAAATACAATTGCTTGAAGATGAATTRAGTCTGCAAATTTTYCARCGSARTGGAAAACGCCTTACAGGRATCACWGAACCCGGCAAGCATATTATTAAACTCGCAGCGACAGTGATGCTGGAAATGCAAAACATTAAGCGTGTTGGCCATGAGTTTAGTCAAGTGGAGTCAGGTACGCTGACTATCGCAACGACTCATACACAAGCAAGGTATAAACTACCTAAGGCGATTAAAGCATTTATGAATGCCTATCCGCATGTGAAGCTTAACATTCGCCAAGGCAACCCTAGCCAAGTAACCGATTGGGTTGCTAAGGGGGACGCTGATGTGGGCATTGCCACGGAAGCCATTAGCCAAGATCAGCGTTTGTTATGTTTGCCATGTTATGAATGGAATCGTAGCGTTGTGGTGCCAGAAGGGCATCGGCTTATTAGTGCTGTACCGCTTACGTTAGCGAAAATTGCTAGCTACCCATTAATTACCTACGATTTTGCATTTACAGGCAGCACCATCGTATCTAAAGTCTTTCATGATGCAGGCGTGATGCCTAATGTGGTGTTAACAGCGATTGATGCGGATGTGATTAAAACCTATGTAGACCTCGGTTTAGGTGTTGGATTGATTGCTAATATGGCTTTTGATGAAGAACGTGATAAAAAACTAGTCCGTTTAGATTGTAGCCACTTGTTTCCTGGCAGTACGACACATTTAGGCGTACGTAAAGATACCTTTATGCGTGGTTATCTTTATGGATTTATTGAACTACTTGCCCCTAAATACAATCGTAAAGCAGTGGATGAGGTCTTTAAAATAACACGGCCTAATTACTAACGCACAATCACAAGGAGGCTTGATGTTTAGATACTTTTTTTTAGCACTCCTTACGATCACCATCGTGGGATGCGATAGCACGCAAACAAACGTAGCCAACCCATCAAGCACCACMGAGCAGTTAAGACCTGGTATTAACCCCAATAGTGCTTTATACGAAGTAGCAGTGAAAGATGGCGTGAGCTATCAAGATGTTGTCGATAGTTTAAAAAGCCTCTCTGAAGGCATGAATTTTGTGAATCCAGCCAATTTTCCGATTGGCGAACATATGAAATTACGTGGTATTGATCCGCAAGGGATAAAAGAAGTCCATTCCTTTTGTAATTTGAGCATGGGAATCGAAATTATTTTAGATCATCCTGAGTTTTTAGTGTTTGCACCTTGCCGAATTGCGCTTTATGAAAAGCCAGATGCAAACAACAAGCTTAAACTGTATCTAGGTTTAGACAGGCCTACCTATGATTTAAAAAGCATTAAGAACCCCACGGTACGTGCACAACAATCCGCACAGCAGTTAGAAGATGCGCTTATTGATCTTATGCACAAAGCCAGCGAAGGGGACTTTTAATTCATGGCGAGACCCAAACCTAAGTCATCCAATCGTGGTTGGTTTCTTAAACAGCTAGTGACGCATAGTGTCGCTGTTGTTAGCTTGGTAGCCGCGATTGTTGGCCTTAGCTACAATTCTTGGCAAGCGAATCAGAATGAAGTTAATCAAAATATGCGCATTGCCGCATTCGAGGTACTCAAAAACTTAGGCGAGCTACAAACGGTTGTCAATTATGCGCATTTCACAGAAGACGCGTTGCGTGGTAACCCAATAGAAGGTTGGAAGCATGTCACCATGGTGCGTGATTTAAGTCATCTGCTGAAACCGAGCGCAAAAACAGAAAGCCAATTATTGTATACCGCTTGGCAAAAAGATTGGGAAAAATTGGATCGGAATCAACAAGTTGAACAGCGGATTAGCAAGCAGATAACAAAGACAAGAGAAGCGGTTTTAAGTACTATAGACGCATCAGAATAATAGAAAGATAGACAAGCATGGCAGAACCAATGTTAATTGCAAAAAACCTAGAAACGAGCAGTTTTTTATTACCAAAAATGGCCAATCGGCATGGCATGATTGCTGGGGCAACAGGCACAGGTAAAACCGTGACATTGCAAACGCTGGCAGAGGGCTTTTCTAAAATTGGTGTGCCAGTGTTTATGGCTGATGTCAAAGGTGATTTATCTGGCATGAGTCAGCCAGCTGGAGAAAATAAAAAAGTTAAAGAACGTATCGAGCTATTGGATTTAGATTGGTTTAAAGCGAAGTCTTCACCCGTTACTTTTTGGGATGCTTTTGGCGAGAAAGGCCACCCTATACGGACGACCGTATCCGAAATGGGACCGTTATTGCTGGCACGTATGCTTGATCTCAATAAAGTGCAAACAGGGGTGTTAAACGCTATTTTCAAAATAGCCGATGATGAAGGCTGGTTATTAT
>NVTX01000095.1 GCA_002401735.1 Methylophilaceae bacterium
TTTCGAGTAAATGCTCAATGGCTTGCGCTGAGAAATCGTCGCAATCAAAGGGTACGCAAAAGCCATCACCAGCAATAAGTGCCGCTTTAGAATAAAAGTTAAAATTGGGAGGGGTGTCGATAAAAATGTGGTCGAATTCGCCTTTTAATTCCTTTAACGCGTCTTTAAGTTTAAAAATTTTATATCGTGATTCGAGTTCTCGTTCGACTTCCGCCAGCGCAGGCGAGGAAGGCATAACGAAAAGGTTTTCATAAGGCGTTGCATGCACGAACGCGTCAGGCTTCTTGGCTGTTCTGAAAATACCAACCACTTGTTTGAACATATCAGCCACAGTAAGGCTTTGTTCACTGACGTTTAATCCCACGTAGTGAGTACTATTTCCTTGAGCATCTAAGTCTACCAATAAGGTCTTATGACCCAGCTTAGCGCTTTGCGCAGCTAAATTGGTGCTGATGGTCGATTTGCCTACGCCGCCTTTTTGATTAAATATTGCGATACGGCTCATGCGTCCCTTTCTTGGTATTTTTATGAAAAAATAAATTTAACCATGCACGAGAAATATACCTGCTTTTGTTCGGGCAGTATAGATTAATTATTATACAAGTGTACTGCGGAATGCTAGGTCTAGAGCGGGATTTCGTGGTGTATGGGTTTAAGAAACAAGTGTTACGTTAACCAAATACTTTGGCTTCAGCATCGGGGTCATTTGTCCAAAAATGATAAAACTCACGGACAACATCCAAATAGAGTTGTTTAATCTCTTTTGTTTTAAATAGCTGTAAAGTGAGATCCACAGAGATACGATAGATAGCATGGTTTGTTGTTGGGGCATCTCTTAGACGGATAAGAATTATTTTAGCGAGTTTAGATCGTGTATCAACCACGGCGGTATCTGCACCAAGCTTAGTGATGGCTTGTACATACGCTTGAAGAGATTGCTCTTCTGCTGCGGTTAGTTTTTGAAGGTCTAAATCATCGGTGAGTGCTTTTAGGGTGGTATGTTTTGGTTCCCACTTAATTTCATTAACATTAAACCCATAAAACTCTTGAAACATGGCAATGGCTTTAATGTCATTCATCCAAAAAGGAAAGAATTCACGCGCGGTGCTAAGTGCATTGCCTCTATCTTTATCGTCTATCGGTAAGGATGCAATAATTTCTTCTAAGGCATAGGCAAACTCTTTACGCGTTTGGATTTTGCCCTTGAGCTTAAGGATAAATGTATCTAAAAAGCGTGAGCGCAAATAAAGCATGCCGCTAGGCGCGCCTTTGCTTTGCAAAAACTTTAAGTAAGCATCTGCGGCTTCTTTTTCACGTGTGTTAACGATTTCAGGTTTTTTCATTATTGTTTATGAGTTCGTTAATGGAGTTTTGTTTCTCAGTTTTCAATTTTTTACTAAGCTACTTGAATAGATTGTAGACAGTCTGCTGTTAATTAATGCGATAAATAGATGTATAAAAACCTGATTGCTCATGGCTTTAAAAAAACCAGTATTAGACATAATGGTGTGATGACATAGGTAGCATTTTAATGGTGCTGCTTTAGCGACAGGGTAAAAAATATTGATGCATAAAATCATTACAATTGTATTGCTGAACTTTTTATTAGTGAGTAACAGCTATGCGGCAAGTTGGACTGCGCTGCAGGATAATAAGCATGCAAAACTAATGCTTGATAAACAATCTATTACAGAGACTGGCAAGTATCAGAAAGCATGGGTGGCGATTACGTATAAAGCCATGCAGACGAACATTCAGTACCCTGAAAAAAGCTATAACAATGCCAAGCTGCTCTGGTATTTTAATTGCGCTGAGCAAAAATCTGCTACCGCGCAAGTGTATCAACTATTAAATGATGAGCAGGTGTTTTCAGCCGCGATTGATATTAAACGTGCGGGTTTTTTAGAGCCTGTGCCAGAAACAGAAATTGACCTTGCAATGCGCTATGTATGCAAGCAAAAGGCATATAAAGAAGCGGTTAAGGCGAAGATTGAAACGGCTAAGAAAGAACATGAAGCTGCGTTGGCTAAAGCTAAGTTAGCAGATGACGGTAAAGGTAAAAAGAAGAAAAAACCTATTGAGAAGAAAGTAGCCGCTCCAGAGACTAAAGATGCAGTGAAAGAAGGTACGGAGGGTGAAGAAACATCTGGTGAAAAGACAGGTGATACCAAAAAAGATAAAGATAGTAAGGAAAAGTCTAAATCAGAYAAGCATGATAAAGCGTCTGCTAAAGACAAAAAAAAGGCCTTGGCGAAAAAGAAAAAGTCAGATAAAAAGAAAAAACCTAAAGTCGTTCGTTGGAAATATACCGGCAAGAAGGGGCCTGAATTCTGGGGTGATTTGAGTGCTGAATTTGCGACTTGTAAAACGGGGCGTAACCAATCTCCTATCGACATTGGTAAAACGATTGTCACAGAACGCAAGCCGCTTAAAACCTTCCAACGGTTTCCTGTTGTCGATATTTTGAATAATGGACATACCATTCAAGCAAACTTTAAGTCTGGTAATATTATGGCTATGGATGGCGCTATGTTTCAGATGAAACAGGTGCATTTTCATACGCCTAGTGAAAATAAAATTAATGGTCAGTCTTACCCATTAGAAGCGCACTTTGTGCATGTTGATCCCAAAGGCAATTTGGCTGTGTTGGCAGTGATGTATGAAGAAGGCCCAGAGAATAAAGCATTGGCTAAGCTATGGAAGAAAATGCCTAAATATAAAAGTAAAAAATCTAAGAAGTTAGCATCCAAAGTATTGGCAGGGCAATTAATTCCACGACAAAAAGAATACTATCGCTTTAGTGGTTCTTTAACCACGCCACCTTGTAGTGAAGGGGTGATTTGGATTGTGATGAAGGYGRCGATGACAGCATCAGCATCACAAATTAAAGCGTTCAAAAAAGTGATGAAACACGATAATAACCGTCCGGTGCAACCACTTAACGGTAGGTTGATTATCGAGTAATGGTTTGTAYCGAGTAATTGCCTAGCTGTTTTTCTTAAGCTTTACSCCAATRTGGTCTTCACCACGYTSTTTCGCTAAGATAACTTGTTTTTGACGCTCRGTGAGYGCCGCTTTTTTCTCTTCTGATGTTTTGTCATAACAATGCGGGCAGGCAATGCCTGGTGTGTATTTGTCGCTTTTCACTTCTTCTGGCGATAAAGGCATGCGGCAAGCGTAGCATTGATCGTATTCACCAACTTCTAAACCATGTTTTACCGCAACACGTTGATCGAACACAAAGCATTCGCCTTCCCACAGGCTTTCTTCTTTCGGCACCGTTTCTAAGTATTTTAAAATGCCGCCTTGTAAGTGGTAAACGGCTTCAAAGCCTTGTGCTTTCATAAARGATGARGCTTTTTCGCAGCGGATACCGCCTGTGCAAAACATGGCTACTTTTTTGTTTTTTGTTTTATCTAAGTTTTGATCAATAAATTTTGGGAATTCTCTAAACGTTGTCGTTTTTGGATCGATGGCACCTTTAAAMGTGCCAATRCTGACTTCGTAATCATTACGTGTGTCGAGCAAAATGACATCTGGGTCATTAATCAAATCGTTCCAGTCTTCTGGCTTAACATAAGTGCCCACGACATTGTNNGGGTCAATGCCTGTGACCCCCATGGTGACAATCTCTTTTTTAAGTTTCACYTTCATGCGGTAAAAMGGRTGGGTTTCTGCGTAAGATTCYTTRTGYTCTAAATCGCTGAAACGCGGATCTTGGCGTAAGTAAGTAAGCAGCGCGTCAATATCCTCTTGCTTGCCTGCAATCGTGCCGTTAATGCCTTCTAACGCGAGAAGCARGGTGCCTTTAATGTTGAGCGCAACACATTTTTCTAAAATAGGGGCTTGTAGTGCTTTGTAGTCGGGGAGACTAACAAATTTATACAGCGCGGCAGTGAGGTATTTGGACATGACTAACGAAATGGAATGCTAAAACGAGCATTTTATCATCAAACGTAACATTCATCGTTTGATGTGAATCAAGTGTGTTTTAGTTTTACGATGGAACTAGATGCTACTCAGGACAAGGATTTCTGCTTTGCCTAAGCCGGAGATGTCACCCATCCAGCGATGCACGCGTGTTGCGCTCAGTTTGGAAAATTGACTGTCAAATAGGGCAAATGACTTAAAGAGTAATTTAAGGTAAGGCAGCGAATGCATGCCGCAATCTACCCACGTTATTTGGTCTGTTGGTGGTTTAGCTAGCAAYAATGTGCCACGCTTCATACCAAAACCTAAATAATCCCCCGTTGTGCCTAACACACCGATTGTGCCAGCCATCATGCTAGAGGCGCAGTAGTTACCGACATTGCCTTCAATCAATACCATGCCGCGACGCATTTTATCGCCGACTCTATCGCCRGCATTSCCYTTRCATATAATCGTGCCGCCTTGCATTTTTACACCTAAAAAGTCACCACAATCGCCTTCTAGGGTAATAAGCCCTTTACGCATATTTTGGCCAATGTTTGTTAAGTACTGATTAGCATCTTTAAATACAATATTGAGAGCGTCTTCTCCCGTTACATTAAATACGTCGCTTATCTTTTGCTTGGTGTTTAATGCTAAGTCTTTCATTTGGGGAGGCGTTTTACCTTCTAAAATAGCAGAAGTCAAACGACTGCAATCGAGCGCCTTATTTAAGGGCTGTTTGAGTGTAAATGTAAGCGCAGTCATATTATTGGCCACCTAGTATTTCGTGTAATTTAAAGTGATGTGGGCCAAGCTTACCGCCATAGTTGCCGGCAGATATACGTTTGATACCAGAATCTTTCCCAAGGCCACAGGCAGCTTCTATGCCGACTTTCATGCTCAAGGCAATATCATCAAACGTTAAGCCATCGATCACAATTTCCATCACGCTTTCAATATCCATATCCAGCTCTGTTTTTACGCCACCCTTAAGGGTAGGGCAGAAGGCATCATTAGTACTGGCAAATAATTTGGGATATTTGCTACCAACTTTTGAGCCAGAACGTACCACGCCACCGGGGAATGGCATGATGATATTGGGAAGTTTGCGCATGGCGACAATGGCGGCTTCACAAGCTGCCAGTACTTGCGGTTGGCTTTGGCCTAGTACTAAAAAGTTACCACCACCAATCGCACGCACCATACCGGTTGTTTCTTGTGTTAAAAACTCACCATCCATTACAGGGATGCGCCAGTAGCGTTTGTTTTCACCTTGCGCGTTTGGTAGTAATTTGGAAATTTGATTGCCATCACCAAAGTAGCGTAAATTTTTACCTAAACTAATTTGGTCTTCACTTTCAAGGCCAGAGAATGCAGCGGCGGTAGGGCAGGTGAGGATGCATTGCCCCATGCGCGTTTCTAACTGTTGCATCAACACTTTACTGCCCATGGCGAACATCAGAATGCTCAAGCCTGGACGGCCATCGGGTGTTTCATCTTCGTTGAGTTCACGTTCGATGCCTGCTTCCACCCCACAACCAATCACGCTAGTGGCAAAGCCTGTCATGGCGTTGGCTGCGTGATAAGCCCATTTAAGGTTTTGTGCGGTGATGATGACACGTGTACCGCGCATATTAAACGCTTCAGCAAATGTGTCGTCTATTTGAATGCCGTTAAGTTTCATCGCGTTAGTTTCATAGCCTTATTGGTAGCTTTACTCATTATTTTGTATGGTTGATGATGCTATTTCGGCCATCAGCCGCCATTTCATCATTGCTAATTTTGTAGTTATCTAATTGAATTGTATGGTATTTATCGAAATATTTTTTCAAGTCTTTTTCAATGCTCTTATCGTATGCTGGTTTGGCGGTATGCGTTTTACCCCAGACCACCTTGACGATTTCACCATATTTAACGACTAAGGCACCATCTTTAAATACATAATCTGGTTTGGTAAACATGGCCTCTTTGTCCGCTTGCTCTGTGTAGATGGTGATRTCTGCTGCTGCACCTTCACCTAAATGACCGCGATCATTTAAGCCGATTAGCTTAGCTGCGGCTGCTCGTGTCATGGTGGCAATTTCATATAGGCTATATTCACGGTCAATTGACGTTAAGTTGCTCATGGCTTGCGCGTCTAAATTTAATTTAGAGAAAGCATCATCTCTGAAGCTTTTATCCATCAGTAAGCGGATAAGGTGCGGGTAACTAGTAAACGGCGCACCATTTGGGTGGTCTGTTGTTAAAAACACGCGCCAAGGGTCATCTACACTTAAAAATATTTCTAAACCAATCGCCCATTGCAACGCATTGACGTAATTTTCATCGCGATACTTAAATGGCACCACACCGCAACCGGCGTCACATTCAATATCCATAATCACGGATTTTTTAGGATTCGCGTGTTTGGTGTTTAAGTGTTGCATCATATTATCGCCAGATGCTGTCACCGTTTGGCCAAACAGAATTTGACCGACATCGGCAGTAATATGTTTGTTTTTATTAATGGCTTCAGCAATCTCTGCAGCGGAGGATGAGAATTTTTTATCGCCTTCCGTGCCGTAGCTATGAAACTGAATGTGGGTTAGGTGCATTGGGATGCCATCACTGGCTCCCATGGTATCTAAAGTCGTTTGGAAGTTGCCTGCAACGCCTAAGTTGTTGCAATGCACATGTAATGGCTTCGCAATACCAATGTCGTGTACCGCTTGGCTTAAGCTCTGTAAGATTTGTCTGGCAGTGACTTGATAGTGCACATTGTTTTCATCTAGGTCTAACCGACGTTGATTAAATTTAAATGCAGAAATGCCACCGGGGTTAACCACTTTGATGCCAATGGTTTGGGTTGCATTCAGCGTCCAAGCAACATAGTCATTAATCGTTTTTTGATCCGCTTTGTTGGCTAATAATCGCAAAAAGAAATCATCATTGCCCAACATGGCATAGCCGCCTTTGTCTATCATCGGCGTATCACCCATTTCCAAGTGCGCTTGGCGGGCATTAATACCTAAAACAGCGGGTTCAAAAGCGGCGGTATAACCCATCTCAATATAGCGCATGCCTGCAGCTGTTGTGCTGGGCGTGGCATTGTGTGAGCAGTTGGGTGTGCAAACATGTGCTTCAGGCTCGGAGTATTTGAGGGTTTCTTGATACTCTGGCAACATCATGCGCGCAATGTTAACTTTGCCACCGCCGATATGGCTATGCATATCAATTGCGCCAGCACCAGCAGCTTCTGCTCGACTCGAATGGCACAGTCACGGCAGGGTCGCCAGATGGACAATGCAGGCAAGGGTGAGGCCTCAGCCGCAACCGGCCAAAAGCGCAAGCCACCACCTCCGGTGACCTTGACAAGAGGCCACGGAAGCTAATTGGGACCGCAGGGTTGCACGGCAAGCCGCCGCTGCGAGCTGCCGCCGTGAAAGCGCACCGAGTGCTGAACGCAGCTGTCGCCGAGGTCAAAGCAGCACCAACGTTTTATGGCACGTTCGGCGAGTCCGCCGAGCTGTACATTTCAGCGCGTGCCGCTAAGCGTGCACAGGAGCAGCGTCAGGGCTTGCTAGTAGGGTCTCTGCGGACGGTCATGCCAGGAGAGCCAGGAGGTGGCATACCTTTCCGCCTTCGTTCAGGCGAATTTCGTCAGCAAAACGCCCCA
>NVTX01000096.1 GCA_002401735.1 Methylophilaceae bacterium
AATTCCAATCTTTATCAAAATCTTTTAAAAAATATGCATATTGATTGTTTTTACTTCTGATTTAATTGCTTGGAAACGCCCTAGCCATTTATCATCATATTCAGTTTTAAGACCAAATGGTGCGTTCACACCCACACCAATTTTAATGGACGGCGTTAGCGCTGTCATGAAATAAAAGTTTGGTACAAACGCTAAATCACCAGCATCTGGCCCTTCATCACCTAATGGTTTACCAGCACCTGCAATTGATGCGCTATCTTTAAATTCTGCACTAGGTTTAATTAAATGCAACGCGCCTACTGCTTGCGTACCGTCAATATAGGTCATACCCGCTGGGTTAAAAAATATTGTGCTCGCATCTTCTGCAGTGGCCGCAGCACCTGCATATGCATTCCCCATGCCACTTGCACTCTGTTCTTGTAGCGCAAAACCTGCTGCTTGCACACTCGAACCAGCTGCCAAAGCAAGACCCATTACTGTATTTTTTATTTTACTCCCCATGGAATAACACCCCTTATATTTTAGTTTTTAATAACTCAGTAAGTTATGAATTGCATTGATCAATTCAACTCACTTATTAACTTTGATTTAAATCCTACTGATTTTCAGTCGATTAGTACAGTGTTAACGTCCCAGAACGACCATTTCTTAAATGGATATCGAATAAAAATGGAAAATATACGACAACCATTTAACTTAAGGCTTGGCGCGACTTTAAATCAACATTCCTTTTTAGTAAGAAAACATTAAAACCATCAAGTGGTTCCAGTGAATAAAACAGCGCATGCATGACAATGTGAGATAATGGCACGCATTATTTACTGGTAAAACAYTNCCCCTTATGATTACGACACTCATCATGGTTGCAAGYATTCTTTTTTTAGCTTTGCAACTAGAAGAAAARTTAAAAGTCCCYTCYCCGCTTGGYCTCATCGCACTTTCGTTTATTGCGCATTTTGYATTTAAACAAGTACCSGTCATGACTGGTGATGCGAATAGYTTCGCYACKYTGGTTATTTTCTTRTTRCCCATTTTGCTRATTTCYGACTCTTTGGARCTYAAACTACGCGATTTGAAAGCGCAYGGCCTAAGCTTRTTRTATTTATCTATCGTTGCCGTTTCTCTCTCAATTYYGATGGCACTTTCAATAGATGATTGGCTATTTGCGGACAAACAGTTAAGYAATGCAGCCGTCATTATGYTATTYGCCATGGTKTTGGCRACAGACCCMGTGTCAGTCGTTAGTATCTTTTCTAARTTTGAAYTGCCGCATCAATTAAAAATGTTGGCTGAAGGTGAAAGTTTATTTAACGATGCAACAGCGCTCATCGTCTTTGTCTTTATTGGCCTGTATGCACTCAATGGCGGTGTGATTACAGCAGGYTATGTTGCGCAAGTGAGCTTTKCTGTYATCGCCGGCTCAATCGTTGTCGGGGTCGGCATTGGCTTTATTGGTTTACTGTTGATGAAGACAACACACAACCGCATTGCTGAAATGATGATTCTGATTCTGGCGGGTTATAGTGCATTTGAATTAGCTGAACATTTCTATGTGCTGCTCAATTTGTTTGGCGGCCACTCTCATATGCATCTATCAGGTATCTTAGCCGTCATATTTGCAACGCTTACCGTTAATCACATGATGAATAAAACCATTGATAATGAAACGGAACAACTGGATGATGATGAGAAAACGCTCCGAAAAGAAGCATTAAAACGGAAYACTTCCGCAGGCATTATTGCCACTGTATTAARTCGTGTAAAAGCRACYATTGGRGARCGCGAYCGTCATCTACGGAACAAAGAAGACGTACAATTGCTTGCGATGGTCGCCAATACGATTCTATTTATTGCCATGGCKGAGATGATTGATCTAGACCTACTATGGACCTATCGCGTTGAAATTATCACYATGTTTATCGCGACSACTTTCATTCGTGCAGCGATGATGACTATTTTTGCTTGGATTACCAACAAAACYGACAAAATGGTTGATGTAAACCTACGYTGGGGAACAGTGCTWTCCTTTGCTGGGATTAAAGGTGGTTTATCTATCGTCATGTTAACGATGATTCCKGCTTCATTTGARCAYTTRGAAATGTTTAAAGCCATTGTGATTGGTGTGATTATGCTATCAACATTCATCTATGCGACCGTGTTGATTCTCTATATTAAGCGCCATCAAGCCACATTCTTACTTGAAAAAAATGCTGAGAGCCACTAGGCATTAATAATGCACATGTGCGGTAAGAAGTGTAGTTAAGCGCGGCACTTCCTGCTATGAAGAAAGCTAACGTTATTCGACCTTAGCTTTCCATAGTTTTGTTGTGGTAATCGTCAACAAACCAAGCATAACGTAAGCCAACATGGCAATCGCCAACCCAGATGGCGCATACCACACGAATGGCACGATAACCCCTGCAGAGACAGTAGCGAGTAGCATTTGCATAAATGCTTGCCCTGAGGCGGCAGTACCACGTATTTTAGGATGTCTATCCAGTGCCGCCAACGACAATATCGGTAGACATAGTGCCATCCCAATATTAAACAGTGCGACAGGTAAGATGTTAGCAATTAAACCAACTGGCTGGGTATAGCAAACAATCACATTGGCAAGCGCAATGACCACCATCCAAGCATATGCCAGCCTCACCATTTTCATGGGCGCATATTTGCCTGCTGCATACTTTGCCAAATAGGACCCTAAAACCATCCCTGTGACGGTTGGGATAAATAAATAGCCATATTGTTGGGGCGACAAGCTGAGATGTTTACTCAAAAAGACAGGACTGGCTAGCACATAGAGGAAGAAGCCTGAAAAATTAGCGCCAATCGCRATAATTAATTTYGTATATTCACGATCATTAAAAATRGTTTTGTAGCTATGAATCACATTTTTAGCCGAGAGTTTCATCCGCTTCTCAGGCGGCATCGTTTCTGGTAGATATTTCATTGCTGCCCACAGGCTTAAACTGGCATACATAGCTAGAAAAATAAAAATAATTTGCCAATTGATTCCCAACAGAATGCCGCCAATAATAGGCGCGACTGCTGGCGCAATACCAAATAACATTTGTACCGTTGCCATCACACGTTGCGCTTGTGGCCCTTCAAACAAATCTCGCACCATCGCACGTGCGACCGTATTGCCCGCCCCGCCACTGGCACCTTGYAAYGCTCTAAAAAACCATAARGTCTCAAYRTTTGGCGCATAGGCGCAACCGATGCTTGCCAAAATGAAAATTGCTAAGCCCCATTTAATGGTGGTAATCCGACCAATGGCATCGGATATTGCACCATGCCAAAGTGTCATGGCGGCATAAGGTAGTAAATAAAARGTAAGGCTTTGTTGAATTTGCAGATTACTGGCATCGAGTGCTTCGCCGATGACTTGAAAAGCTGGCAAATAAGTATCGATCGCAAAAGGAGCAAGTGCGGCCAAGCTTGCTAAAACAAGCGATAAAATAAAACTAGACGTTTTCAATAAACACGACCAACCAGAGTAATTAGAAATTAAGGCTTAACATACCAYCATTTAATACAAGATGTGTATTAACAGGGTCMTTTTCATGCACCGCTAAAATATTGATACCCATTGGGTAGACAGTATATTGTTTGTCTTTTAAGAACTGCTCAACTTTTGGCCTATCGGTTTTAATAATCTCGATCATCATGATCGGTTTACAACGGAGAATGGTTTGCACGGCACCTGCAAGCACGTCTGTTTCCATGCCTTCAACATCAATCTTAATAAAATCAACGCGTGGCCATTCAAAAGCATCYAGACTTCTKAGTTCAACCGTCTGCATGGCAGCGTCACTATAATCTAAATTCTGACCAATAAATTCATTTTGTGCACTAGGTTTAATTTCTAAACTACCAAAACTTGCAGGAATTAAACTATCGGCAACAGGAATTTTAATTTGTCCGCACTCGCTACCAACAGCAGCATAATACGCACTGGCATTTAAACAGTTGTTAATGGCWATRTTRCCCGCTAATGCATAATAYACACGCTCTTGCGCYTCAAAAGCYTGYACGCYGCCCCARTCATGCATRTGCTTAGACCATTCYARYGTGTGSACRCCRATGTTMGCGCCACAATCWATMCCYACGACACCATCACCATGGTGGTTCCGACGCAATGTTARAATTGCCGTCGCAAARCTYATTTCATCYGGATCAAAACARCTRGTATTGAGTATTTGAAARCCSACACCATAGCCATGCGTTTCRTCTGTCATCYGRTARTCATGACGRTTAACAATCATTGTTCCATGATTGCTAGCGGCTAATACAAATGCAATAGGACGTTTACCTGACATTCAATTTCCTTAAATTGGCATATTTAAGATTATTATGTCCCCATAAACCMACTATTTAAGCATTGAATAGATGGGTAAAATCAAGGTATCGCGTGGAACTCCTCGATACGYTCTTTATCCCCTTCTRCATATTTTTTAGAATTCTTGTTCGTTCTAAAAATAATCGGCTTCTCRGACAAAACTGGRTTTTTAGARTCTWMAATCGCTTKTTCAATTAAATGATGATTGGGTGAAAGTGAACAAACCGGATCTGCACTCTCGGCATCTCCAGATAATAAGAAAGCTTGGCAACGGCAGCCGCCTAAATCATTCTCTTTTTCTGAACAACTGCGGCAAGGCTCTTTCATCCAATCATCACCGCGGTATTTGTTAAATGCRGGAGAATCTTTCCAGGCATATTCCAAACCATCTTCACGCACATTTGGAAATTCCATGTTTGGCAATACGCGAGCTGAATGGCATGGCAATACATCGCCATTAGCGGTCACAATCATAAATACTTCACCCCAGCCATTCATACATTTTTTAGGCCTATCACCAAAGTAATCCGGCACAACGTAGAAWATCTTCATTTTATTACCAACTTTYTCTCTAAATTCGTTGGTAATTCTTTCSGCCTCATCCACTTGCTCTTTCAGTGGCATTARYTGACTACGRTTCACTAATGACCAACCGTARTATTGCGTATTCGCAAGCTCAATGTAATCRGCRCCYAACGCTTCAGCCATYTCTAAAATTTCTTTCATATGGCCAATRTTGTATCGATGTATCACGACATTAAGCACCATCGGGTAGCCATGCGCTTTAATCATYGCYGCTACTTTTTTCTTAAGCTCAAASGTTTTAGTGTTGGTAATGAAATTATTAATTTCTTCAGTGATGTCATGCATGGAAAGCTGAATGTGATCCAACCCRCCYTCTTTRAACGCTTTAATACGCTTYTCAGTYAARCCGACGCCRGAGGTAATTAAGTTGCTGTAGTACCCTAGTTTCTTAGCTTCAATCACAATATCTTCAATATCGTCACGTAACAATGGCTCACCACCTGAAATACCAAGCTGAATTGCGCCCATTTTTCTAGCATCACGTAAAGTTTGTATCCATTGCTCGGTACTGAGCTCATTCTGCGTATGCTTATCAAAATCCGTCGGGTTATAACAAAAAGCACAATGCAGTGGACAACGGTAAGTAACTTCCGCTAGCAGCCACAAGGGTTGTGTGTGTGTAATATCAGCCGCGACGCCATTATTCTTAGCTTGCGCTTGAACGGTCTTTTGTACTGCTGATTCACCTAATGAGTTCTGTGTCATTTGTTGCTCCTAACTGCCTAGTTAATTTTACGTAACCAAGCTTTACCTAACGCCAAGTCAAACATACCCAAAATATCTTTTTCAATGTCTGGTGCATCTGGGAATGCCACTTTCAAATCTGCGACAACATCACCAACACTGACTTTACCATCTAGGCGTTTTAAAATCTCACCTGCGCCGCCATGCAGCTTCACCATGCCTTCAGGAAACAGAATCACATAACTATCTTGTGCTTCTTCCCATTGGAAACGGTGATGCAAGGCAATCGCATAAATGTCAGTTTCTAAGATGTTGTTTTCCATAATATTTTTACTTAATGTTAATCACAGGTTGSCGTGAATATTCACGGCCTTCTGTYGTAATCTTGGTTGATGCCAACATAATTGAATCTGCAAGCACCCRAAGCACGTTCAGCTTAAATTGCAATATCTCTAACGCTTTCATTTGCATCTCGCGTGAAGTACTAAAGTAATCTAACGTCACCGTTAGCCCATGCTCCACATCTCGACGTGCTTCAGTTAAACGTTTCTTAAAGTAGATCAAACCTTCTTCTTTTATCCATGGGTACATGGTTGGCCATGAACTAATCCGTTGTTGGTGAATATGTGGTGCAAATAACTCGGTTAAGCTAGAGCATACAGATTCTTGCCATGAGCGTTGTTTTGCAAAGTTGATATAAGCATCCACTGCAAAACGCACACCAGGACTAACCATCTCTAAACTCGTGATTTGCTCTCGCGTTAAACCAACAGCATTACCAAGCTGAATCCATGCTTCAATCCCACCGACTGCATCCCCAACACCATCGTGATCAGTAATCCTAACAACCCACTGCTTACGCACCTCTACATCATCACAATTAGATAAAATCGCGCCATCTTTCATAGGAATGGAAATTTGATAGTAAAAACGATTGGCTACCCAGCTTTGTAATTGCTCTTTACTTAACTTACCTTCATACATCATCACATGAAACGGATGATATATATGATAGCCCTTGCCTTTTTCACGCAGTTTGTCTTCAAACTCTTCGCGTGACCAAGGCTTTAAATCACCTTTTACTTTACTCATTTCCAAATACTCCTAAAGAATAATATCCATACCATCAAAAGCAAGCTCAATCCCTGCAGTATTCAAGGTCGCTCGTTGTGATGAATCTTCGTTTAGAATTGGGTTGGTGTTATTGATATGAATCAATATCTTGCGTGGTTTTTCCATCGAATTCAAGATGCTCATGATGCCACCTTCACTGGACTGGTCTAAGTGTCCCATTTCGCTGGCACGTTTATCACTGATACCTTCTTTCGACATCTCATCATCCGTCCAAACAGTGCCATCAATTAAGATGCAGTCGGCATTACGCATGTATTCCAATACATGTGGCTCAGCCACACCCAAACCAGGTGCATAGAACAAACTTTTACCTGAGCGCGTGTCTTTCATATGCATGCCAATATTATCGCCAGGCACTGTGTTTCCTCGGTGTGGTGAGTATGGTGGCGCTTCACTTAATAATGGCACAGCAGTGAACTCAATACCTTCTGCAGTTGGAATCGTAAACATCGATTGATCAGTCGCAATTTCATGGTGATTAATACCACGAAAATGTCCCAAGATATTAAACACAGGAAACCCGGTTGTTAAGTCGCCTTTAACCGCTTCAGTACAGTAAATATCCCACGGTTTATTATGTTCACGAAGGGTTAACAAACCAGTGACATGATCGATTTGAGCATCGGTAATGACGATGGCTGTAATCGCTGTATCACGGACTTGGCGAGCAGGTTGAATTGCAGGAAAACTATCTAACTGTTTCTTAATGTCTGGAGAAGCATTGAATAATATCCAGTCGGTTCCATTGGCACTAACAGCAATCGAAGATTGGGTGCGCGGCG
>NVTX01000097.1 GCA_002401735.1 Methylophilaceae bacterium
GGGTCAAGTCCATTATCAATATCCAGAGCACATGTGCCCTTTTTCTTGGATTCGATAAGCTTTCACCATCGAAGGCAGAGATTTGGGTACGCCTTGCAAAATAGAAGTTTTTCCTTTTTCCTGCAATTTCAACATTTCCCAATTCTTCAACACCGTTTCTTCATCCTCTGCCACTACATCGCCATATATATGAGGATGTCTGTGCACCAATTTATCACAAATACCGTTCAAAACACCTGTAATATCAAATGCTTTTTTCTCACACATAAAACATAATGGCACGCTACGCAACTTAATTGACCGCTATCACGGCAATAGCAAACGCTTAAAACCCATTGATATTAATACCTTTATTGCTCGCAGCCGAACGAGATTGCCGCAATACATAAAGTTATTCAAAGAAGCGCAAGAGATGACTAACCTAGATTGGAGACTGCTAGCCTCTTTAAGTTATCAAGAATCACATTGGGATACATTCAGCACATCACCAACAAAGGTACGTGGATTGATGATGCTAACGGAAGCGACTTCTGACCGAATGGGTGTAACAGACCGACTAGACCCCAAACAAAGCATCCCAGCTGGAGCGAAATACGTTAATTTAATGCTTAATTCACTTCCCAAACGGGTGCCAGAACCAGATCGCATCTATATGGCATTAGCCGCTTACAATGTAGGTTACGCTCACCTTGAAGACGCACGCGTGTTAGCACAACGCCTCGGGCTAAGCCCAGACTCATGGGTCGATGTCAAAAAAGCGCTGATAAAACTCACAAAYCCTAAGCACTAYTCAAARGCAAAGTATGGTTATTGCCGATGTGCGCAACCCGTTATTTATGTCGAATCTATCCGTAGTTACTACAGCATTCTCACCCGCTTTGAACAGCCGCATACACCAGAGGATGCAGACCCGTACAAAATTGCTAAGAATTAAAGAAACGTTTATTTAAAGTAACACTTACTTTACGCATTTTCTAGTTGCGTATCCTTGTAGCCAAATAAACCAAGTAAGAAATGATGGACATCATCAATTAATGTRTATGCCACWGGGATWACCAACAAACTGAGCACTGTCGATGTCAGCAAGCCCCCTATTACGGCWACAGCCATAGGACTACGGAAAGAGCTATCACCTGCCCCCCATTGCATCGCAATCGGTAACATCCCCGCCGTCATCGCAATGGTCGTCATCACAACTGGTTGCACACGCTTATGACAGGCATCCACAATGGCTTCAAAACGACTCAACCCATATTCTCGCCTTGCTAAAATAGCGTATTCCACAAGCAAGATAGAGTTTTTAGTGGCAATCCCCATCAGCATAATCAATCCGATCATGGATGGCATTGATAATGCATTATTCGCAAAAAGTAGCGCAACAACAGCACCGCCAATGGATAATGGCAACGCAAATAAGATTGTCACAGGTTGTAAGAAGTCTTTAAATAGTAGGACTAATACAAAATAGATACAGACAATACCCGTCAGCATKGCCAAACCRAAACTAGCAAACAAYTCAGTCATCATTTCCGAATCGCCAAGCTCTGTCTGCGTGACGCCCGCWGGTAARTTTTGTATGCTKGGTAATGCATGGATCGCAATTTTAGCATCGCCTAACGCCAGACCTGACAGCTCAATATTAAATTGCACATTGCGYGAACGATCATAGCGATCAATCACCGATGGCCCACTAGAAATGCTGACCTCTGCCACTTGTTCTAACATAACAGGGCCACGTATCCCCGGCACCGCAAGCTTCTGCAAAGCATGCATATCTTTYAGTGCATCYTCATTTAACTTAACCACAATAGGCACTTGTCGTTTATCAAGRTTGAGTTTTGTTAATGATTGACTGTAATCGCCCACGGTCGCYACGCGYAAGGTTTCTCCTATTGCACCACTRGTCACCCCAAGGTCTGCCGCAGCAGAAAAGTTRGGTTTAACAACCAGCTCTGACCGYACRAGTGCAGCGGTAGAAGCAATATTGCCCAAGCCCTGTATGGTACGTAAATCTTTTTCTACAGCACTTGCTGCTAATTTCAATGCTGCAGCATCTTCACTACTTAGCACSAGYACATAYCTTTCCCCATTRCCACCCAAGCCGATGGTGACACGCGCGCCTGGCAACTGTTCGAACTGCTTTCGCATCTCTTTTTCAATCACTTGTTTTTTAGGTCGATCTCCACGTTCGTCTAATAAAATRGTCAATGTCGCTTTGCGTGTTTCGGCACTAGCACTACCAGMAAATGGATCGGTTCCTGCCGCACCRCCCCCTATCGTGGTGTACACACTTTTAACGTGTTTAATCCCCATTAATATATGGCGCGCATGCTCTGCTGACTGATGTGTTTCTTTAAGCGTTGCACCTGGTGCTARYTCAATGCGYACCTGTGTTTGRGARTTATCATCAGAAGGARCAAATCCYTTAGGCAACAATGGGATTAAYGAAACGGAYCCGATGACAAATAAGACTGCTGCCRAGATAGTCACTARGCGRTGGTGCARGCACCAGCTTGCTGCAYGCAAATACAATKTCATTAACGMACYATCTTTTTTCTCGCCAAYYGGCATCGGCTTCATCATGTAGGCTGACATCATAGGCGTCAGCAACCGAGCAACCAACAGTGAKGCAACAATTGCAAATGATGCTGTCCAACCAAATTGCTTRAAGAATTTACCAGCAATCCCGCTCATAAAGGCGGTAGGTAAAAATACAGCAACTAATGTAAAGGTTGTGGCTACCACGGCTAAACCAATTTCATCGGCAGCTTCCATCGCSGCTTTAAACGGGCTTTTGCCCATGCGTAAATGYCGCACAATATTTTCAACCTCWACAATGGCATCATCGACCAATATYCCCACCACYAARGACAATGCAAGCAAAGTAACGACGTTGATAGAAAATCCAAARTAATRCATGCCGATGAAACTTGGAATCACAGATAAAGGCAATGCAACSGCCGAAATAAAAGTAGCACGAATATCGCGTAAAAATAGCCAAACCACYAGCACGGCYAATATTGCRCCTTCAAAYAAAAGCATCATTGATGCATCAAATTCAYCTTGCACYGGTTTTACAAAATTAAAGGCTTCTGTAATCTCCAAATCAGGGTGCGCTTGTTTAATGAKATCTAATGCTTTGTAAACACCCTCTCCAACTTCAATYTCACTCGCGCCTATGCTTCTCATRATGTCAAAACCCACCACGCTCTTACCATTAAGCAAGGCTAACGACTTAGGTTCTGCAATCGTATCTTTAACAGTTGCCACTTGGTCTNAACGAATGGTCCGTCCATCACTCAGTACGATATCTATTTCTGCTAGCGCTTGTGCTGACTGTACCGTGGCAATGGTTCGAATAGGCTGTTCACTACCGCCGATTTTCGCAATGCCACCAGCTACTTCAATTTGTGTTAGCCGTAATTGACGTGAAATATCAGCKGCTGTYGCATTCAAGGCTTGTARTTTTGCCGTATCTAGCTCTACCCAAATTTGCCGGTTAACGCCACCCACRCGGTTAATCCCACCAACCCCTTTTACACCCAGCATTGTTTTCGCTAGTGTGTCATCAACAAACCATGAAAGYGCTTCCGCATCCATCCKGTCKGARTGAATGGTAAAYGCCARTACGGGAGAACCCGCCACATTKAGCTTRGTYACAATGGGGTCGCGTAAATCAGYSGGTAAATCAGCTCGCACTTCGGACACGGCAGAGCGCACTTCATCMAGCGCCTCTTGTGTCGAYTTTTCCAATCTAAATTCAGCCGTAATCGAAACGCTGCCATCTTTAAGCTTGGTATAKATGTGTTTTAAGCCCTGCAACTTGGCAATGCTATTTTCTAACTTACGCGCCACTTCATTTTCAAGTTGRTTTGGMGATGCGCCAGGTAAMGCSGCKGACACATTAATYGTAGGCAAATCCAAATCTGGGAAATTTTGAATCTTCATRGCGTTAAAGCTCATGAAGCCKACCAACGTTAGCAATATAAAGCAGATTAATGCAGGAACAGGGTTCCKAATAGACCAACTAGAGACGTTCATGTTGCTCCTTAGCATCAAATGCTTTCACAACCTTGACAGTATCGCCATCCACTAAGAAGGCACCACCACTTGCAACGTAATTGCCGGTCATATCGGCAAAGTCTACAAGCTCGGMCATATTGCTCAATCGYTGCCCTATCGTGACTTTTATCTGGCGGATACGRTTGTCTTTTTCKACCAACATCACATARCTAAACCCATTGCGAGAAACGATTGCACCTGATGGTAGCGTTRTCACTTCAGATTCRCCTAACGTAAAATGCCCACGTGCGAACATACCAAGCTTTGCTTGCGTTGCGCTTTTTGGTAGATCAACAAACACAATCGCATTACGTGTTTTCACATCAACCACTGGAGAAACAATCCGCACGCTRCCTTGTACAACATCGCCATTAGGCAATGTCACTTCAGCATGCATCTTAGGTTTAATCTTAGTAACATCWGCTGARGTCAGCTCWGCACGCCACTCTAAACGGCCTTGGCGAATCAGCTTAAACAACTCTGTCCCTGTAGAGACAACWGCCCCAACGGTTGCTGTYCTTGATGAAATAAYCCCWGCATCAGGCGCAAGCACCGTTGTTTGCTTCATTTTAATCGCCTGCATATTYAATGCAGCCTGTGCGGCATTAACCCTTGCTTTAGCACTAGCCTCTGCTGTAAATAAYTGCTCCATAAGCTGCTTACTTAACGCACCGGTTTCCTGAATACTACGTGCTCTTGTTGCATTGCCCACGGCYTCTGCTGCCGCCATTTTGGCTTCGCTTAAACTTGCTTGCGCTTGCGCTTTATCTGCGCCTATCGTTGAACGATTAAATCTCGCCAACACCTGCCCACGTTTMACAACATCACCCACGTTAACCAACACTTCTTTCAGCATCAATCCATTCGATTCAGCCCCGACAATCGCTTCTTGCCACGCCGCAATATTGCCATTWGCTGGAATRYTKATGGGCAAGTTATGKCGYTCAGGCTTMACCGTWGTAACSGTTAAKGTKGCKCKTGTTTTCACTTTAGCACCGTCTTTACTAGCCATCGTTTCCTTATCATTTGCTAATGGCTCAGAAGACGATTGTTGGAATACAAAAAACGCAATGATTAAAGCGAAAAGCACAATGATGGGTAATAAATATTTTCTTATCATTTTAGGGGTTCCAATTGTCATAGCGTATCGTTCTATTCGTTACTAGCGCTTGTTTGATGTTTCGCAGTCCAACCACCACCAACAGCGCGGTARAGTGAAATCCAAGCGTTATAGCTTGATTGTTGAACATTCAATCGATTAATTTCTGCTTGTAATGCAAAACGGCGACTTTCTTCTAATTCAATTAAATTAGCAAAGCCTGCATTCACCTTAATTTCTGTCGCTTTGAARRCMGCGCGATAGCCTTTAACGGCAAYATCTRGGTCTTCTCGTTTTGTTTTAGCACTGTGTAAATTGACCAATGCCGTTTCAACTTCCTTAACYGCATGACGCACTTTGCTACGGTATCGCTGTGCACTCTCTTCATAAGCCACTTCAGTCGCTTCTAATTTAGCTTGTCGTTTGCCACCATCGTATAGCGGCAATGTTACCGTCACGGGGCCTAATGACCAGACCTCTCCGTCACCTTTAAAACCAACACCCGTTAACCAYAACCAACCGATTGATCCGTTGAGTGCAACCCTMGGRTATTTMGCCGCTTTTCTGCCTGCTATATTGGCAGCAGCATTYACTAGYGCYGCTTCTGCACTATAGATATCAGGCCGTTGCTTAATCACATCAGCAGGTAGTTGATTAATCGACAGTCGTTCTACCGTCATATCAGACACAAATGTTTGAGATGCTAACTGGTTACGCACTTCTTCCTCTGTTAATGCCGTTAACGCCACTAAYTCTTTAATGCCAATGGCACAGCTWGCTTCTTGCGTATTRAGTTGCAGTTTTGCATTGGCTAARCTTGCCGAKGCAAGGTTACCTGTRGCCKCTGCCGAGAAACCTGCACKGATAGAAGCTTYTGTTGCTTTTAGCGAGTCAGACAACGACTGCACTTCYTCCATCAGCACCGCTTGCTGTAACTGRCAGAATCGCTGGTTGAAATAAGCCGTCGCTGTTTCCGCTGCCACTGACACACGTGCTTCATGCCAGTCTGCTTYTGTCGCTGATAATTGTCGCTCTGCWGCATTTAACAAAACGCTGTTAGCACCAAATACATCTAAYTCCCAYGCAGCTTGTGYGCCSACTGAATAATTATTAGTCGCCGTTTGTCCACCAAGGCTTCCAAAYTGYGCTTGCCCGCCAGTGCCAACAAGYTCTGGCTGCTGTACGCTWCGCGATGCTGAAAYAGACCCATCAATCGTAGGYAAYGTGTTCGCACGRGTGGAGACTCGGTTAGACTTTGCTTCAGCAATCCGTGTCTTGGCAGCAGCAATGCTCTCCGAAGCTGTTTGCGCCGATTCAATAAAGTGCAATAAGGTTGCATCATCATATTGGGCCCAGAATGATGCTAAGTTTTCCACTTTTCCATCATGCGGCAGTGTTGCATGCCATTTTTCTGGCACTTGCACTGCGTCTACTGTTTGCTTATGCATAAGCTGGAATTTTGAAAAATCAAACACGGCACAAGCATTTAACTGCAAACTAATCATCACTAACAGCCACATTCTTTTGTTATTTCTCACGGCGCCTTCTTTCTGCTTCTGCATTCACCATGCTAACGCCGTACATCGTTAAGCGTTCACACATGACATCTAACGACTCGTTAGTCGCCATCAATTTGGGAGAAATTCTATCCGTCACATCTCGACATGTATACAAGTGCACGCCTAATGCAACAATAGCCATTGATAAGCGGTGTAGGTCGTCATCTATACTTTCCACGTTTAAGTGCCGCTGCAATACTGTATTCAGCGCATGATGATAAGGGGCAATGCTTTGATCAACCTCTTCTTCCCATAAGCCTGTCGGCTCTACCATCTCGCGCATATGTAAACGGGTGCATAACTGCACAATTTCACCTTGTTTCAATGGCTCAATAAACCCTTGATACAAACCTCTCAAGGCTTCTTCTAAGCTTAGTGCTTCACCATCAAACAAATGAATGTCATCTTTTGCAGAGCCCATAGGTTCTGTGAAAACCACACGATACAAACCCGCTTTATCACCAAAATAATATGCAATGGCAGAGATATTTACTTCAGCCTCTTTTGCGATTTGTCTTATTGACGTCTTCTCGTATCCTTGTTCAGCAAAAAGCTTTAATGCGATATAAACAAGACGCGCACGCGACTTCTCGCCATCCGACCGACTGGGCAGATTTTGACAATCTAAAAGATTCTCATTTACTTGCATCGTCGTACTCTAACATAATTAAATCAAACGTTTGATTTAATTATGTTCGGTAATAATAAATCAGTTGAAAAACAACTAAGTAAGGCCCGCCCTAACCTATTAAGTCTCGTCAGAGCGTGACACTTGTGTCACGCTAGTCCTTTATCGCTTACA
>NVTX01000098.1 GCA_002401735.1 Methylophilaceae bacterium
TTATTTGAATTTAAGAGGGGCTCTTGGACATAATTATCCAATAAATAAGAAAATGCTTTTGAAAGTAAATCTCCAGATGGTAAATGGATTTACTTTACATCTGATCGCGGAGGTAGCCCACAAATTTATAAAACATCTGTCAGGGGTGGCGGTGCCAGTCGCGTGACTTTTGAGGGCGCTTACAATGTGAGCCCACACTTCTCAGATGATGGAAAATCACTCGTCTATATCAGGAATGATGGAGGACGATTTAGAGTGGCTGTGAAAGATCTAGTCAGCGGCCAAGTGCAATTATTGAGTGAAGGTAGTCAAGATGAGTCACCTAGTTTCGCCCCAAATGGCCGTATGATTTTGTATGCGACAAAAAAGGGTGCACGTGGGTCTTTGGCAGCAGTGTCATTTGATGGTAAAGTACGACAAAGCTTAAGCGAAGCACGCGGGGATGTGCGTGAACCGGCTTGGGGCCCTATGATTAAATAATTTTATTTTTKTATGGTTAGCGACAATATTTATTATTACTTATTCCGAATTTAAAAGGAGAAATGCATGACAAACCCAACAACAATCCGTTCTAAACTATTAATTGCGGCAGCGATTTCAGTATTTTTAGTAGGCTGTAAAAGTACGCCAATGAAAGATGGTGCTTCAGTAGAAGATAAAAGCGCTTCTACATCAAGCAGCTCGGATGTTAAAGGTACTGTGATTGATGGCTCAAGTGGTAGCAGCAGCATGAATGACTTAAATGATCCTAGTAACATTTTATCAGTACGCAATATTTACTTTGATTACAATAGTGATGCTATTCGCGCTGAGTTCCGCCCGAATGTAGAAGCGCATGCGAATTACTTGAATGCACATAGCGATGCTAAAACAACGCTACAAGGTAATGCTGATGAGCGAGGCACACGTGAATACAATCTGTCTTTAGGACAACGCCGCGCAGTTTCATTGAAAAAAGCACTTAACTTGCTAGGTGTGCAAGATAATCAAATTGAAACAATTAGTTATGGTGAAGAAAATGCCAACCCTAATTGCGCAAATGAAGATTGCTTTCAGCAAGACCGTCGTGTGGAAATCGTTTACCCAAACGAGTAAAACATGAATAAATTGCAAAAAAGCCTACTTRTAGGCTTGAGCCTCTTTACGTTAAATTCGCACAGTGCGCTTTTTGATGACACGGTTGCGCGACAAAAAATATTAGATGTAGAAGCCAAAACGCAAGAGAATCACGATGCGCAGGCGGCTGAAATTGAAGATTTGAAAAAACGCGCAACCATACAAAGTCAAGGTTTGCTTGATATGCAGAATGAGATTGAGCAGCTTGTACAAGAAATAGCGCATTTAAGAGGTGGTTTAGAAGTCGCAAACCATGCATTAGAAACCGCTGAGCAACGGCAAAAAGATTTGTATGCAGACACTGATGCACGTATTCGTAGGTTAGAGGGCGGTGACGTTCCTTTAAGTGCGGGTGAAACGCTGGTAGCGCCGGGGATGATGGCGGAAGATGTTAAAGCGTATAAAGAAGCCTATGCTTTTAGTCAGGAGGCGAAACACAAAGAAGCTTTTGATGGTTTTGATCTTTTCTYAAAAGAATATCCTGATAGTACGTTGGTTCCTGATGCACTTTATGGTTTGGGTTATTCTCAGTTTGCATTAAAAAGCTATAAATCTTCAATTRCTAGTCAGCAAAAGTTGTTGGATGCTTATCCAGATAATGGAAAAGCGCCCAATGCGATGTATAGCATTGCAAACAGCCAGATTCAGTTGGGGCAGGTAAAGAGTGCGAAAAAGATGTTGCGTGATTTGATTGCAAAACATCCTGATGCCAGTGTGATTCCAAATGCACAAAAACGCTTAAAGGTATTAGAAACGATTAAATAATTCAGTTTCTAACCTATTTTGCTTTAAAATGACGCCAACTTAACCGTTGGCGTTTTTTATTACGTGGTACTYATGACATGGCACTAAAAGTTTACGAAATATTTTATTCACTGCAAGGCGAAAGCACGAGAGTTGGTTTGCCTACGGTGTTTGTGCGTTTGTCTGGCTGCCCTATGCGATGTACTTATTGTGATACTGAATATGCATTTTCTGGTGGCAGCAATATGGAGGTAGCAGCAATATTGCGTGAGGTTGAATCCTATAAAACGCAATATATTACTGTAACTGGTGGTGAGCCCCTGGCACAAAAGCAATGTCATGAGTTGATGGTCGTTTTGTGTGATGCGGGCTATAGCGTTTCCTTGGAAACTGGTGGTGCTATGGATATCGCGCAGGTGGATAACCGGGTTTCGATTATTTTAGATATTAAAACACCAGGCTCTAATGAGATGAAAAAGATGTTATGGGAAAATTTGTCATACATTAAGCGTAAAGATGAAATTAAGTTCGTGCTTTGTGGCCGTGAAGATTATGATTGGGCCAAACAAAAAATACTAGCGTTAGCCCTTGATGAAAAATGTACTATTCTATTTTCCCCTAGTTATCATGAATTAAGTTCAACAGATTTAGCTGGTTGGATATTGGCGGATAAGTTGCCAGTACGCATGCAATTGCAATTGCATAAAATTTTGTGGGGCGAAAAAGCTGGCGTTTGATTTCATTGAAATCATGGTCTAATCTGAAGTTGTTATCAATGCTAATGCTTAATTTGAGAAAAACCTATGGACAGTAAAAGAAAAGCAGTCGTGCTGCTTTCAGGCGGCTTGGATTCAGCGACATGCTTGGCAATCGCAACATCGCAAGGGTTTGAATGTTATTGCTTGAGCTTGGATTATCATCAGCGGCATATTGCTGAGCTGAGTGCGGCAGAAAACGTAGCTTTTCATCTCGATGCAAAAGAACATAAAATCTTACAATTAGATTTAAGCCTATTTGGAGGCTCTGCGTTAACTGATGATAAGATTAGCGTGCCAGAAAGTGCTACCGACGGCATTCCCGTCACCTATGTGCCAGCACGTAATACGATTATGTTATCGTTGAGTCTGGCATGGGCCGAAGTGTTGGGCGCACAAGATATATTTATTGGTGTGAATGCGCTGGATTACTCAGGCTACCCAGACTGCCGAGGTGAATACGTAAAGGCTTTTCAAGAGATGGCAAATTTGGCGACTAAGTCTGCGGTCGAAGGTAAAGAAATTTTAGTGCATGCCCCTTTAATTGACATGACGAAAGCAGAGATAGTCGTTAAAGGCGCTGGGCTGGGTGTGGATTATAGCAAGACGGTTTCTTGTTATCAAGCCGATAGCGAAGGCCGTGCTTGCGCTGTATGCGATTCGTGCCGGTTGCGGAAAGAAGGCTTTTTACAGGCGGGATTGCCAGATCCAACCGCTTATTTGGCAAGTGAATAAAGTTTTTCGTTTAAACTACAATAAATATAATCAATAAAAAAGTTAATAGGTATGCAAATCAATCAATTTGACCATGATTTAAAGAAGCGTGTCAGCGTATTGGAGCAAGGCCTTAGTCAACTAGGTCAAGGGATTATTTTGCTTTCTAAATCAGGGCAGGTGTTGTTCTCAACGGATGTTGCAAATGAGATGCTATCAAGCGGCGATGGACTGACCGTGAAAGAGGGGATGTTAATGGGTGTACTTAAGCCTGATAATGTTCGATTGCAGCATATGCGTGGGCTTGTGTTAGAAGACTCAGCATCGGATGAGAATTATCACAGTTTTTATATTCATCGAAATAACCAGCAAAAGCCATATTTACTGTTAATCAGCAAAATGAACTTGGATGCAAGCCTGACTCATGCGGATGATGGCGTGCTGATTATTATTAAAGATACACATGCYAATGCTCAGCATTGGCAAGAACGTATGAAAAGCCTCTTTAGACTGACCAAAAGAGAGGCGGACTTTGTTGTTTTCCTTACTGAAGGCCGTAACATTAAGGAAATTAGCACTGTTATGAGTATTGCGGAAGATACAGCAAGACAGTACCTGAAAAACTGCTTTAAAAAGATGGAAGTCAATAAACAGCACGAGTTAGTCTGTTTAGCGCTCGATAGCCTAAGAAAAAGATAATTCAGCGGATAGTTTTCTTTGCTATCTTGATTAATATATCGTATAATCCGCGCCTTTCTGCCGAAAATTAATTTATAAGAGAATATATATGGTTGTTATTCGTTTATCACGTGGTGGCTCTAAAAAGACCCCATTTTTCAATTTAGTAGTGGCTGATTCTCGTAATCGCCGTGATGGTCGTTTTATTGAGCGCGTAGGTTTTTATAATCCTTCTGCTAGCGGTCAAGCTGAGGCGCTACGCGTTAATCATGAGCGCGTCGATTATTGGACGAGCGTTGGCGCACAGCCTTCAGATACAGTTAAGCGTTTGATTAAGTTGCATGCGACAGGCCCTGAAGGCATGGCAAAAGCAAAAGCAAAAGATGAAGAGAAATCACAAGCAAAAGCTGCAAAAGTTGCGGCTGYAGAAGCTGCAAAATTAAAAGCAGCTGCAGATGTAGTAGCAGCTGAAGCAAAAGCCGAAGCAGACGCTAAAGCGGCTGCAGATAAAGAAGCCGCGGAGAAAGAARCTGCGGCGGAAGCGCCAGCAGAGGAAGCTGCCGCTGAAGCGACAGATACACCTGCTGCCGAATAAGGCTTGAGCCGTTTTTTAAATGGAAACGGAAGCAGAGAACCTGGTCATCATGGGGCGCATTGTCGCCCCATACGGCGTTAAGGGCTGGATAAAAGTTTTGCCTGACACTGAGGTGGTAGATGGCTTGCTTGATTATAAGACTTGGCAGATAGGTAAAGGCAAAGATTGGCGTGCCATCAAGTTAAAGTCTGGCAAAGTACACAACGATGTGTTGCTTATTAAGCTTGAAGGCATTAATGATAGAGATGCCGCATTTKCTTGCAAAGGCCAGCAAGTGGCAGTGCCAAGAAAAGCATTGCCAACGTTAGATGAAACAGAATTTTACTGGTCTGATTTAATCGGGCTAGCAGTCAAAAATCAACAAGCTGTTGATTTTGGCAAAGTTGCAGATGTGTTTGAGACAGGTGCTAATGATGTGCTTGTTGTTAAAGGCGAGGTTGAACGGCTGATTCCTTTTACAGCGCAAACGGTCACAGAAGTGAGCATGGAAAATAAAACGATGCTTGTTGACTGGGACGAAGATTTTTAGTCTTACTGGGGATAGGTTTTATGATATTTGATGTCATTACACTGTTTCCTGAGATGTTTGCAGCAATAACGGATCATGGCATCACGGCCCGTGCTTTTGAAAAGAATATTGTTGAATTGCAGTGTTGGAATCCGCGAACGTTTACGGCTGATAAGCATAAAACTGTCGATGATAGACCTTATGGTGGCGGCCCTGGCATGGTGATGCTGGTAGCGCCGCTAGAAAAAGCCATAGCAGCGGCTAAAGAGAAACAAGCAAGACAAGGTGTGAAGCCTAAGGTGGTGCACTTATCACCAAGCGGTACGCCTTTAACGCATGAAAAGGTAATGGAGTTAAGCCGGGAAGAGGGCTTGGTTTTATTAACAAGTCGTTACGAAGGTGTTGATCAGCGCTTGTTAGATACATGGGTTGATGAAGAGATATCGATTGGTGATTATGTATTAAGTGGTGGGGAGTTGCCTGCCATGGTATTGATGGATGCCGTTATTAGGCAATTGCCTGGGGTCCTAGGTGATGCGGAATCGGCGGTTCAAGATTCATTTGTGAATGGTCTGTTAGATTGTACGCATTACACGCGACCAGAAGTGTATCAAGATGTTCGGGTGCCGGATGTGTTGTTGTCGGGTAACCATGAGAAGATTAGGCAATGGCGATTAAAACAATCGCTAGCGCTAACAAGGGCAAAACGCCCAGATTTATTGGCCGCAAGGTCGTTGACGAAAGAGGAAGCTCGGCTGCTTAAAGAAATAGAGCAGGAACAAGCATCTTCATAACTAAAAGGAGCACAAAGTGGCAGATATTATTAAAATGTTAGAAGAGGAAGAAATTGCTCGTCTAGGCAAAACCRTTCCAGAATTTGCGCCAGGTGATACATTGGTCATTGGCGTGAATGTTGTTGAGGGTACACGTAAGCGTGTGCAGGCATATGAAGGCGTTGTTATTTCAAGACGTAACCGTGGTCTTAACTCATCATTTATTGTGCGTAAAATTTCTTCTGGTGAAGGCGTTGAGCGTACATTCCAATTGTACTCTCCRTTAATTGCGAGTATCGAAGTRAAACGTCGTGGTGATGTTCGCCGCGCAAAACTTTACTACTTGCGTGAGCGTTCAGGTAGATCTGCACGTATTAAAGARAAATTAGTATTAAGAGAAAAAGAAGCAACAGCAACAGAGTCAACTAAAGATTAATTGCTCAGTCGTATTTAAAGCCCCAAAACATTTTTTGTTTTGGGGCTTTTTTATTTGCAAAGCGTTGGCATTTGACGTTTAATTATCATATGGTCAATAAAAATAAACTTCCCCTACAATTTGATGCAATCGTTAAAGCACCTTTTGGTGCCGTCGGTATATCGGTGCAAGGAATGCAAGTTGCAATTGARTTGTTATCAAATGAACACCGACCAAAGTCAGCAGAGACAAAGTTAGCAAAGCAAGTTGAGARTCAAATAGAAGCTTATTTTGCGGATGCGTATCATTATTTTAGTTTGCCTTTGATTTTTAAAGGGACATCATTTCAACGGCGAGTGTGGCAATACATTAGTTCGATTCCAACGGGGCGAGTGTTGACCTATAAAGAAATTGCRCAGGCGCTGGATTCTGGRCCRCGCGCGGTAGCCAATGCRTGTGGTGCTAACAATCTTCCTATCGTGGTTCCATGTCACCGTGTGGTTGCGAAAAAAGGCTTGGGCGGCTTTATGCAAGGGGATCCCAAAGGGCCTGAAATTAAAAAATGGCTACTTAAGCATGAGGGTGTCACCGTGTGACAATGTTGAGCAATACRTCTGACCAGCACCAACTTGATACGTTTATTGATCACTTATGGTTAGAAGATGGTTTGTCAAAAAATACCCTAGCAAGCTATCGCACAGATTTAGCACTATTCKCTGCGTGGCTGGCAAAACAAAAAACAYCCTTGATTGAGGCGAATCAAGCGCATATTCAACAATATTTAGCCGTTAAGTTCCCRCAAAGTAAACCGCGCAGTATTAGTCGTCTTGTGGCCAGTATTCGCCGATTCTACCGGTATTGTTTGCGTGAAAACCTAATCACAGAAGATCCSACCTTACAAATAGAGTCGCCAAAATTACCACGTAGCTTGCCTAAGAGTTTAAGTGAGCAAGAAGTAGARGATTTACTGCATGCCCCAGACATCAAYCAGCCTATAGGRTTRCGWGATAGAGCRATGTTGGAGCTGTTRTATGCAAGTGGCTTACGTGTGTCAGAGTTGGTCACKATCAGTGTCAATGAAGTCAGTACGCAGGATGGCGTGGTGCGCGTTACGGGTAAAGGGAATAAAACGCGTTT
>NVTX01000099.1 GCA_002401735.1 Methylophilaceae bacterium
CTAGCCGTGCCAGAAATCAGCAGCAATTCACTCTGCTTTAATTTGATTAAGGACGCTCTTGAAAAAGTCGGACTGACTGGCCCATATTCCTCGGGGTATTGGTAAGCACTTATCTGCCTAGGGTTTTCAATCGCCGTTGGTTCAACCCGTCCTGCCATAAACGCAATGGACAAACCCGCTTGTTCTGGTGCTTTAAATCCCAGCGCACAGGCAGCGGGCACATTGCCAACAACATCGCGTTTAAACGCTAAAAAAGCTTCTTGTCGACCCAAGTTAAACTGACGGTAACGTTCCAGCTCATAACTTGTGGTATTGATATTAGGAATGTAATTCCAGAAACGGAAAATGTGCGGGTATTTTAAACGCTCAATAAGCGTAAAAATTTGATGATAAGCAGAAGTTGTCGCTTGCTGAAGTGGTGTTTTATCTGTGGCGGCCTGAAAATTCGACTCAGACAAATGCATCACACCAAATAATACGTCATCATCATATTGATAATGTATTGCGCCAACCGTTTCTTGCTGCAACGACCCAAGGCCAGACCAAAGCTCACAAAATGCCTCACTRTCKCCTAAACTTTCCATCGGCACATGCAAACATGGCGCTTTTGATAGTGACTTTAATGTCCGAACTGCATCCTTATTTGACGTAAAACAGAGCATGCCTAATACATTTTTTTGCATCGCTGTTTGCAAAAATGTATTCGTGGATAAACTACCGCCAAATAACAAGGGGTTTCCTTGGCACATTAGCTGGCCGTTGAACCTGGTTCATCAATCGGTTTAATATTATTTTGACGCATTCGCCATGATWTTATGGTCCGCTTAAGATTAAATAATGAAGCTGTGTAATAAATCACTTTGAATAAAAATAATGGCTTTTGAATAGGGGTTGTGCCATAGACATCGCCTGCTAGCACTGATAACACCGCCTCCTTAGCGCGAAAGATATTACGCGGTTCCATAAACATATTTCTGATGACTGGATTCGTGACTCGGTAAATAAACCAAGAAAATATTTTTGGCCCTACCCGCATCGTGCGATCAAATTTTTTCAATGCTTTATGCATCTGTTGCGGTTGATTCAAACAAACCTCTACTGTGTCAGCAGCGACAAAAGCGCTTTGCATTGCCATCATCACCCCAGAAGAAAAAACAGGGTCAATAAAAGAAAATGCATCTCCTAATAATAAGTAGCTTTCACCATGCGTACGATCACATTCATAAGAATAATTACCCGTTGCTTCCACTTCAGAYACYARCTTCGCATKYTKCAARCGCATTTGYARYGGYTTACARAGCGCRATYGTTTCTTGCARRAATKKYTCCTGCGATTTTTTACCSCGCGTTTTAAAATARTATGGCCAAGTRACRGCACCAACACTGGTMGTACCGTCTGCCAACGGAATATACCAAAACCAACCATGATCAAACCAGAAAATCGTAATATTGCCGGCGGCCTTGCCCTCACTCCGTTCAGCACCTGCATAATGCCCATAAATAGCCATGCTGTTATGTTTTTTATTACGCTGCTTAATTTTTAAACGGTTACCCAAAAAGGTATCCCGTCCTGAAGCATCTAATATCATCCGCGTGTGTATTTCTTCTGTACGACCGTCATCATGATGTGCTTTAACAATGGCACCAGTGTTATTTGGTAAGAATGTGACTTCGCGTGCCTGACATCCCTCAACCACATTAGCATTTTTGCTGCTTGCATTTCTAATCAGRATTTCGTCGAACTCTGAACGGCGTACCTGATAAGCCATCGGCATCGATTTATCAAGTGCTTCTGCAAATTCAATTGAYTGCGTAAAATCATGGTCAGGTGAAACAAATTCAGCTCCCCACTTTTCCATCCCTATYGCCTTRACYGCAYCTGCTACACCCAACTTTTCAAATAACGGTAAATTAGCAGGTAGCAGGGATTCGCCTATATGAAACCGTGGATGATGCGCTTTTTCTAGCAATGTAACGCTGTAACCACGTTCAGCAAGTAGCGCCGCCGCCGTTGATCCGGCAGGTCCACCACCAATAATTAAAACATCACAATCCGCTACTTGTTTGGAAGGAGTATTCGAGGAAGCTTGCATTACCTGCCTAATAATTTTAAGTAGTCAGATTATATCAAACTATATACAACAGTCTAAAATAATAACCGCCGCAAAATAATACTTAACGGCGGCTGTATATCCTTAACTAGGCCATCACAAGACCAAGAGTTTTAGCACTTAGCTTTAAATTAAATACAAGTCTGTTTAACGCCTTCTGGTAAGTTAACCCCAAAGTTAAGCATTAATGATGTATTTGGATTTTGTGATTTTTTATCCTCATTTTGGGCACAGCCCTCTGCATCAGGGTCAAAGTCTCCACCGGCTGCTGTCGCATCCACATTAAACACAGCTAAAAACTGTTGTGGCTGTTCATTAACATTTAGCAACTCACCCAGCCCTGCCGTATTTCTTGGGTTTAAATTGGTACCAGCACCTGCATTCGGATYAATGACTGGCGCATTAGGGTCAAATGCGTAAAGGAACCCATTCCCTGTTGCAGGAATTGCACCGCCATATGGTGTATTAAATTGCTCAAAATCTGCTGTCGCGACCAAGCCGGCACCAATTGTATTGTTAGCAGGCTTAGTAGAATAAACCAACCAGCGGCCACCTGTTCGAACATTAGGCACTGTGGCATTCTTATTCGTCGCCAAAATCACATCACCACCATTACTAGCTGCAATAGCATTCGCCCTTGCATCAACTGTCCCCACGGCAATATCACCATCAGTCGCTATTGACGTAATATTGCCACCTGCACCTTTTCTCTGTCCTCTAGTGGTTAAATTGCCTGTCGTAATCGCGCCATTGTTATTATTAATATTGATTGATCCAGCATTGCCACCGGCACCAACACCTCTTGCAGCACCAGTACGTGCCGTAATATGCGTAGTGACAATATCACCTACGCCCGTTGATTTAAGTTGAATGTTACCTGCATTACCACCAGCTGCATTGCTACCCGATCCTGTCCCACCATTACCGCCAGATGCCGTAATCAAGGCGGTGGTAATAGCACCCGTTGCATCAATGGCGATTGCACCAGCATTGCCACCTGCTTGATGAACGCCGCGCCCACGACCACCATTCGCATTTATCGTACCGGTTACTTGATTGTTAATACCTTTGATTGTGATATTGCCTGCATTAGTACCAGGTTGAGACGTAGTTGGATTGAGGTCAGCCGCTGTATAAATCACACCATTCACGGTCACATCACCAACGTTTTCAGCATTAAGCGTAACATTGCCACCGCCACCATGGTTAAGACCTTCCGCACGAATGTTTTTCGTTGTGATATTGCCATCAGCATTAACAATACTTACACTACCCGCAGATCCACCATTGCCATTGCCTCTTGCGTGACCATTACGGACAGTGATATTAGCTGTATTAATGTCACCCGCTCCAGTTGAGCTAACACTGATGCTACCCGCATCTCCAGCGGCGGCGTTACTACCAGCACCTGTCCCGCCATGACCGCCATAAGCTCCCAACGTCGCCGTTGTAATTGCACCAGCCGCTGCAATATTCACAGTACCAGCATCACCACCGTTATTGTTAGCGCCTTTACCTGTACTACCATTCGCAGAAACATTGGTTGTTTGAACAGCGCCAGCAGAATTAATATTAACTAACCCTGCTTTTTTACCTGCGTTATCTGCATTCACTCCACCACCATTGGCAGAAACCGACTTAACAGTAATATCGCCTGTAGTAGAGGTCAAATAAGCTCGTCCACCATCACCATTTTTGCCACCAGAGACATTAATATTTTTTGACGCGGCAATGGTACTGCCTTTTAAAGTAAGGTTAGCAACATTACCACCAGCACCTGTGCCAGTAGCATGACCAGTTCGCACRTTGATTGCCGCTGTTTGCAAAGCGCCGCTACCTAGGATGTTGACAAAGCCGGCATTACCTCCCGCTTGGTTTGCACCTTTGGCTGCACCGCCATTTGCTGAAATAGTACCYGTTACYGTGCGATTAACACCACTAATATTAATATTACCGGCATTACTACCTGCCGCAGCATTTCCAGTTGCCACTGCGCCGCCAGAACTATAAACATTACCAGTAACCGTTACATCTCCAGTAGCATCAAGCGAGATATTGCCGCCATCGCCATTCTTATTTCCGTACGTATAAACATGGCGCGTCGCAATACTGCCRTCTTTATTGACCACATCAATATTACCTACRCTACCGCCTGCACCACTCCCTTTAGCTTCGCCATTACGTGCAATTAGGTTTTTAGTAGTAATATCACCGGTTAACAGTGACTGTATTGCGATACTGCCGCCATTACCACCAGCCGTATTACCAGTACCACCTTTACCACCCGATGCGTTGACTGTGTTACCTAGAATAATTGCTCCATACGTATTCACAGCGATATTGCCGGCATTGCCGCCTGCTGCTGCAGAACCACCATTACCACCATTTGCATTAATGGCTCTCGTCACTGTGGCGGTAGCMGCATTAATMGTKACATTTCCTGCATTAGCKCCTGCAATACCAGCAGAGCCACTACGCCCGTTAACGGTAATCTTCCCTCTGATATTAGCTGAAACAGTGGCATTAATCGTTACATTTCCTGAGTTTTGACCCACTGCACCTTGTGTAAGAATAATACTGCTAGTAGTATTTGCAGTCGTAATCATTGCGCCACTGAGCGTAATATTTCCTTGTTGCGACCTCACTTGCTTATTAAGCGCTAGCGTACCGACATTATTACCATCGGCATCGGCTTTAAGATTAATAGARCCATTCCCTCTCGTCCTAATCTTGCCGTTCACATTAATATTATTATTTGCTTCTAAGCGGATATCATTRCCCACCCCCATCGTAATATCCTTAGCAACAGTAATATCATTCGWCGCTTGTAGRAAAAGYTCTGAGAAACCGGTTACATCTGCAATCTGAATYGTTGTTGTGCCTACTGCTGGCCCATCAGCAAAAGCMACATCTGCTGTGCCGTTAGYATTATTAGTAGGTGCAGGCYGCGTRCTATTGTTCAATACAATRTTTTCTGGATCAAGCAATACATAACCACCTAARCCGTTCACTGCACTGACATCCACGCCACCAATAAAATCTAACACTTGCTTACCAGACACCTCAACAAAGCCGCCATTACCTGATACTGCACCACCTTTTGCTGAAATATTACCGTAGTAGCGTGTGATTTGGTCTGCCCAAACAATGGCTTTACCACCATCACCTGTTTCCATCGCATCGACTAAGATTGTAGTGTCRCGATCRAYATAMGTWGTTCTTGCATTTTGTACTTGCGTGTTCTTACCTTGGTAATCACCACCKACTAATACTTGACCRCCRCCAGCGTTRCCTGAAGCATCTAATTTGGCRCCGCTAAATAAAGCYACTTGTTCGCCCGTRACTTCAATATTGCCGCCTGTYGTGCCYGCTTGATTACCSGCAGCACTTAATGTGCCGCTYACTGAGACTTGYGCTTTATKACCGCCTTCTAARCGAATCACACCRTTACGCTCTACCAAACTATTKGCCTGAACTAAACCAGARACATTRACRGCAGAACTGCGAGAGTTRGTRGCTAGCTGTACRGCGCCGCCATCKGCTTGAATAACRCCAGATTGTTCGACAACTGCGTTTAACGCATCGCCAGATAAGTTGGCTTTCACTAAACCATTACCGTAAAAATCTAATACKGCMGAAYCWGCAGAAGCCAWYACAACGCTTCCGTTGTTGGCKACTAAGGTACCRCTGTTATTAACAGTGTTCCCTAGCAACACTAAGTAACCACCATCAGAGACTTTGATCACACCTTGATTGGTRACACCATTCGCGCTGCCATTTGCATTAAATTGATATTGTCCGCTGAGAAAATCAGCGTTCGAGATGTTCATGCTACTGGCAACCAAACCACCCACATTAACTTGGGCACCTTGACCAAATAACACGCCATTTTGGTTGATTAAAAATAAATTACCGTTTGAAGTTARGCTTCCAAAAATTTTRGTTGCGCTAGGGCCAATAGACCGAAACAGSGCAGTGTTATTGGCTGCTAATTGATTCACTSTCACAGACTCATTGCCAGCAATGCTTAATGAYTGTGCATTAGCAATTAGCGTACTGGTAGTGACGGTAACCTCTAAATGRTTACCATTGTATTGATAGCTTGCCTGACCATGTTGATTCTCAAGACCTTSCCACTGCGCATAAGCATTCAYWGGAACAGCTARCGCCTGACAGAGTGCCAAACCTACCATRAGTCGCATTTTYGCCTGTTTATTTAAAYCTAAYTTAATTTTTTCAGCTCGACTTTTCATGCAGCACCTCTATCAATTTATCTTAAAAATATTTTCGTAWTTGCCCCCAAATTCGRGCTTCATTTTCAGCCCCKGAACCTTCAAAATCTCGRTTTTGGTGAGATGCGGTTAAACTCAATAACCATGCGTTYTTAAATGTGGCATCCAAACCTAAACCAACATGGGTTGATTTAACTTGGTTATCGCTAGTCGATGCGTTCTGACTAATCTTRCCTCGACCAAAGTCAATAAAACCATAAGGGCTAATATCTATCAGCAATAAYCTTGCCAAGGRTTTRTTTGCRGCMAWYTTYKTYCTAAGCTCKGCACCAACCACRAAGCCTGAATCGGCTAARCTCGGYAAYTCTGCAAAYTCACGCCAACGATTAACGCCACCTGTTGATATTTTCTCCACGCTATCAAGGTTCTTACTAGCACGCTGATAATCTGCCCGTAAGGCAAGACTGGCGCCGTTATCAAAGTATTGGAGCCTMGTTGCATTTAGRGTATATTTAACGAAACCACCTTTGRTTTTTGCGCCAGTTTCATCTAATGCTTGCGCAAAATCATCCTTAAACATCACCTTACCTGCCCGGATATTGATACCGACTTGATTGCTCACATCCCCCGCCGCATTTAGCCAATCACCAAAAAACCCAAAGTCTGCTGCGAGTATATTTCGTCGATTTTTTAGAGAAACTGTTGAAACCTCATCATTCATCACTTTATAAGTCGTACTAAAACGTGCAGACAATCCTTTTTGTGCATCGCGCACAAGGGGTTGGTCTAATGTAATATTGAAATACTGACTTTCACCAAAAGCATCTAAAGATTTAAATGTCCCACCAAGTTTATAATCCACATAGTTATACCGYAGACTTAAYAAGGTGCCTGATGCATGCACAGGGGTGACATAACCAAGGTCCAATCCGCGCTGACCATTATCATTGGATCTTTTTAAATCCACGCTCAATTGATCACCAACCCCGGCAGGATTATTCAATCGAACACCAGCTAACAATACCAATATAAATACT
>NVTX01000100.1 GCA_002401735.1 Methylophilaceae bacterium
TGCACAGTCAACTCTGCCATCGGGATATTTAAAATATCTAAATTATTCTTGCGGATGAGGTAAAGCAATAAGTCTAGAGGCCCTTCAAAAGACTCTAAATAGACCTCTAAAGCATCAGGTGGGATATACAAATCTTGCGGCAGCTCGCTAAGCGCTTCACCGTTGATTTTAATGTCTGATGTTGCTAATAACAAATTGAGCCTTTAGTCTAGCGCATCACAAGCAGCGCTTATCCATATCACTTAAACCACATCATATAGTATTTTTAAGGAAAAAAACACTAAATATGTTGTTTAATGATGACACTCAATAAGCTTTGTCAGTTTTATCAATCCTGGCTTTCAGGCAGCGCCTCTGCAAGCGAACACCACTGCTATCCGCCACTCATTTCAATTAATCAGTGCGTTAAATAGCGTGATTAACTGTAATCTAAACCCATGACATCGCGCACATCGCGCATGGTCTCACGTGCTAACTTACGGGCTTTTTCACAGCCTTCGGCAACAATGTTTTTGACCAGTGTTGGGTCTTCTGCATATTGTGCTGCACGCTCTTGTATTGGCTTCAGTTCTTTTAAGACACCATCAATGACTGGCTGCTTACATTCGATACAACCAATAGAGCCKGCTTTACAACCCATTTGCACCCAATCCCGAATATTTTGATCTGAGTAAATTTCGTGCAACTGCCACACTGGACACYTTGCTGGGTCACCCGGATCAGTACGGCGAACGCGTGCTGGATCCGTTGGCATTCTTTTGATTTTTTTCGTGACATCTTCTGGAGATTCACGTAAAGAAATCGTGTTGTTGTATGACTTAGACATTTTTTGTCCRTCTAAGCCGGGCATTTTTGAAGCAGGTGTGAGTTTATACTCAGGCTCTATCAAAATAATCTTACCGCCACCTTCAAGATACCCAAGCAAGCGTTCTTTATCACCCATACTCATACCTTGTGCTTCTTCTATTAGTGCGCGTGCAGATTCCAACGCCTCTTCATCACCGCTTTCTTGGTATGCGTTCCGCATTTCTTCATACAAGCCAGCACGCTTCTTCCCTAGTTTCTTAATCGCTGCTTTTGCTTTGTCTTCGAACCCTGCTTCTTTACCGTATAAGTGGTTAAAACGACGGGCAACTTCGCGCGTAAATTCAATGTGTGGGATTTGATCTTCACCCACTGGCACCTGCGTTGCTTTGTACATGAGAATATCTGCACTTTGCAACAAGGGGTAACCCAGGAAACCATAAGTAGATAAGTCTTTACTAGACAGTTTTTCTTGTTGATCCTTATAGGTTGGCACACGTTCAAGCCAACTGAGCGGTGTAATCATTGATAGCAATGTATGTAATTCCGCATGTTCAGGTACTCGCGACTGAATAAAGATGGTTGCATTCGCAGGGTCTACGCCCGCAGCAAGCCAATCAATCACCATTTCCCACACACTCTCTTTAATAATTTCGGGGGTATCGTAATGGGTGGTCAGTGCATGCCAATCAGCAACAAAAAAGAAGCACTCATGCTCGTGCTGTAAGCGTAACCAGTTTTTGAGTACGCCGTTGTAATGACCAAGATGTAAATTACCTGTTGGGCGCATGCCCGATAAAACGCGTTCAACCGCCATGAAATTACCTAAAGTTAAAAGTGTTTAAGAATACCGTTATTATACTAAGAATGCTTAAGCAAATATGCTCAAAATAATCTGAGCGAAAAAATGAATGATTGGTGAAATAATTTTGCCTAGGATGCCGGTAAATAATAAGCCCATCAATATCAAGAAACCATACTTCTCAAGCTTAGAAAGCTTCACCGCTAAATCCATCGGCAATAAGCTAACAGCGATGCGTCCACCATCCAAAGGGGGTAATGGTAATAAATTAAGCACCATTAACACCAGGTTAATCATAATGCCGACCTTGCTCATTTCCAATAAGAAAAAGGCTGCACTTCCTGGGGCACTCATCGAATAATTGAGCACCAATGCCCAAAAAACCGCCATCACAAAATTAGAGGCTGGACCCGCTGCAGCTACCCACAACATATCTTTCTTTGGATTGCGTAGGTTGGCAAAATTAACSGGGACAGGCTTRGCCCAGCCAAACAAAATACCGCCAAGCATCAACGTTAATGCCGGCAAGATAATGGTCCCTAAAGGATCAATATGTTTAAGTGGATTAAGCGTTATTCGCCCCATTTTTTCTGCCGTTAAATCACCAAAGTATTTTGCCACATAACCGTGTGCAGCCTCGTGTACTGTAATGGCAAAAATAATCGGCAATGCTGATACGGCAATCTTTTGTATTAAAGTTAGTTCCATCATTCTCGTTTTATCTCTTAATAGTTACAATCCAAAAGGGGTAGGATCCGCAACGCCTTCTCGAATCAGCTTTGGGGTGTCCCCTGTCAAATCAACCACGGTTGTGAATCCCATATGGTGGGTTTCAGAATCGATGACCAAATCTAATTGGTGCTCAAATCTTTCACGAATATCCCAAGCAATATTCATGGGCTCTTCTTCATCGGCTATATGTAAAGTCATGCTCAACATCGGCTCGCCTAGCTCATCTAATATAGCTTGCACCACATGATGATCTGGCACACGAATGCCAACCGCACTACGTTTTGGGTGTTGCAATCGACGCGGCACTTCTTTTGTTGCATTCAAAATAAAAGAATAGGCACCTGGCGTATTGGCTTTTAGTAATCGAAACTGACTGTTATCCACCTTAGCGTAGTTTGCAAGCTCACTAAGATTGCGGCATATTAAGGTAAATAATTGCGATTCGCTTACTTGTCGAATTTGACGGATTTTATCCTGCGCGTTTTTCACCCCAAGCATGCAGCCTAACGCATAACTTGAATCTGTCGGATAAGCAATCACGCCACCCTCACGCAGAATTTCAACGGTATGTTTGATGAGCCGAACCTGTGGATTATCGGCGTTGATGACAAAGTACTGGGCCATTGTTAATTAAGGTGCTTTGCTTCTTCCCAATCTTGCCAAACAGGTACGCAACCTGCAGGCAACTCTGGAACACATCCCATTTCCATATACGAAATACCAGGGCCATGAAAATCTGACCCTAATGACGCTTTGAGGCTAAATCGATGTGCGATTGTTGCAAACTGCTGATACTGAGGTGGGTTATGGCTACCCGTCACAACTTCGATCGCATCGCCACCGTAATTTCTAAACGCATGCATGAGTAAATGCATATTAATTCGACCTAAATCATATCGTCCCGGATGCGCAATCACCGCCATCCCGCCGCTATCTTTGATGAGTGTTACACATTCCTCTAAACTCATCCACTGATGGTCAACAAAGCCTGGTTTGCCTTTAACCAAAAATTTCTTAAATACTTTTTTAATGCTTTTTACATGCCCAGCATCAACCAAGAATCGGGCAAAGTGACTACGGGTGATAATGCTGCCGTCAGCAAATTTCTGCGCACCCTCAAAGGCACCTTCAATGCCAACCTTTGCCAACTCATCCCCCATCAATTTTGCACGGTCTATCCGACCTTGTCTGACAGCATCTAATGCATTTTTTAACGGCGCATAAGTAGGGTCTACTTTTAAACCAACGATATGCAAGGTACGTTTTTTCCATGTCACAGAAATTTCTACACCATTAATAAATTGCATGCCTAGTTGCTCTGCCGCTTTTCTTGCCACAGCCAAACCGCCCATATCATCATGGTCTGTTAACGCTAAGACTTTTATCCCTTGCTTGTGCGCATACGCAACCAACTCCTCAGGCGGGTATAATCCGTCGGAGATGGTAGAATGGCAATGTAAATCGATAGTAGCGGGCATCGCGTTACGGCTTAACAAAAGTGAGCATGTCGCATTCTAACAAAATATGCGCCTTCCTAGTGTTTAAACTACTACCGTTAACTGCATGGCTTAAACCAGCATTCATTAAAATAGAAATTGAAAGTACGCATGAAAGTTTTTTTTGATTTATTCCCCGTCATCTTGTTCTTTATTGGCTTCAAGTTATACGACATTTTCACCGCCACTGCCATTGCCATTGGCGCGACAATTGCGCTAATTGTTGTCAGCAAGGTGCGTCATGGCAAAGTAGAAAAAATGCTGCTAATCAACGGCGCTATTATTTCCGTATTGGGCGGCATTACTCTTTTACTCAACGATGAAACTTACATTATGTGGAAGCCAACAGTCCTCTACTGGCTACTGGCTGCCGCATTGCTTATTTCGAATCTATTTTTCAAGAAAAACTTAATCCAAAAAATGATGGGGAAAATGCTTAACCCACCTGCGTCTACTTGGAATAAATTGAATTTAGTTTGGGTCATTTTTTTAGTCGCATTGGGGTTTCTTAATTTATACGTTGCCTACAACTTTAGTTTAGACACATGGGTTAATTTCAAACTATTCGGTGTCACCTCTATGATGTTCATTTTTATGATTGTGCAAACCCTATTGCTCAAAGACTATTTAATAGAACCCACAGACGATCAAAAAAAGGAATAAATCATGTGGTATGCCATTATTGCMGAAGACACWCCMRACAGCCTTGAAAAGCGCRWGCAAGCWAGGCCAGWCCAYCTAGCCAGACTRACCACATTSCAAAATGAAGGTAGGCTTATGATTGCAGGCCCMTTCCCWGCYATTGATAGCATRGATCCAGGTTCTGCTGGCTTCTCTGGGAGTTTAATCGTCGCGGAATTTAATGATTTAGAAGCTGCAAAAATATGGGCTGACGCTGATCCATTTGTTGCGGCAGGTGTATATAACCATGTCATTGTGAAACCTTTTCGCAAAACACTACCCTAATGCATCATGAGTTTAGCTGAAACCATTAAAAACAGGCTTGCAAGCCTTGAGCCTATTCATTTAGAAATTGAAGATGATAGTGCTGCACATGCCGGCCATAAAGGCAATATGGGTGGCGGTCATTTCAACATTAAAATGACAAGCTCGCATTTTTCACAAAAATCGCAGATAATGCGACATCGTTTAATTTATCAAGCACTTAATGGCTTAATTCCGCAACAAATCCATGCATTAAGCATTGTTGCAATTTCGCCAGATGACCCCAAATAACATCAATAGCAGTCACTTTTAACGAATAAGGAAGCTCATGAAAATGAACAAACTATTAATCGCCATAGCCGCTTTTTCAGCAATCTCGCTGACYCCAGCAGTCTACGCGGCTGAAGCAGCTGCAACYGTYAACGGCAAACCAATCAAGCAGTCTTGGGTMGACTTCATCATGAAAGATGCACARGCGCGCGGTCAAAAAGGTAARGGCTTAAAGAATGCCGTGATCAACGAGCTAGTTGGTTCTGAACTGGCTTACCAAGAGGCGACAAAAAAAGGCTTTGATAAAAAAGCGGACCTCATCACGGCTGCCGAGATCGGCCGCCGCAAATTGGTTGTGAATGCTTTCTTAGCAGACTACATGAAGAAAAATCCAGTATCCGATGCTGATAAAAAAGCGGAATATGAACGACAAAAGAAAGCAATAGGAACCAAAGAATATAAAGCGCAGCATATTCTTGTAAAGACTGAAGCCGAGGCAACAAAGATTCTTGATCAAATCAATAAAGGTGGCGATTTTAAAAAGATTGCAAAAGAAAAATCGCTTGATCCAGGTTCTAAAATGAAAGGTGGCGACTTAGGTTGGTTCTCACCAGCCGGCATGGTCAAACCATTTAGCGATGCTGTGAAAGGCCTTAAAAAAGGCACCATTGTTACCGCTCCAGTGCAAACGCAATTCGGCTGGCATATCATTAAACTAAATGATACGCGTGCAACTAAAACCCCGACGTATGCTAAAGCCAAAGAAGGTATCAAACGTGSATTACAACAACGTAAACTTGAAAAGCTAATGGTTGGTTTAAAAGACAAAGCAAAAATTGTTGTGCCAGGCGTAACGGCTAAAAAATAATTTTCAACGGTTTGTAAAGTTAAAAGGGCTTGCTTTTGCAAGCCCTTTTTTATAGCGAAAACAATACCACTGCTAGGCTTTATTTTTATTGGGCAGCAACTTCAAGCTGAGTTTCTGATAAAATTCAGGTTGATTCCTTTTGAATTTTTTATCCTAAGCTTCATGTCTATATCAAAATCAAATACCCCACATAGTCACCATTTCTTAAGTTTGCGTGGCAGCCCCGCGCTATCTCAATTCCGATTAGATAAACTCTACGCTACGCTCAAAGTAGTCGCGCCGAGTATTCAGCATATTTATGCTGAGTTTATCCATTTTTCTTTTAGCCAAGAAGCGTTAACAGCCAATGAACAAAGTACATTAAAACAAATTTTAACGTATGGCCCTAGCGGCCAAACAGAATCACCAACGGGTGAGCTGTTTTTGGCAATTCCACGCATAGGGACTATTTCACCGTGGTCATCACGCGCAACGGATATTGCAAATAACTGTGGGTTAGCTAGCTTGCTTCGCCTAGAACGTGGCGTGGCTTACACCGTAACAACCCATGATAGCAAACCACTAGCTCAGAATGAACAAATAGCGCTTACCGCGGCCATTCATGACCGTATGACGGAAACGGTTATGCGYNTCMNTAGAMGATGYRGAAAAACTCTATCAYCATGCAGACCCAAAACCCTTAAGCACAATTGATATTTTGCAKGGTGGAAAAGCCGCGCTTGAAGCCGCAAAYAACGAYATGGGTTTAGCGCTMTCCCCTGATGAAATCGATTACTTGGTTGAAAACTATATCAAGATGRAYCGCAACCCAACAGATGTTGAACTGATGATGTTTGCACARGCCAACTCTGAGCATTGYCGACATAAAATATTCAATGCMGATTGGGTGATTGATGGCGAACAACAAGAAATATCGCTATTTGGTATGATACGCAATACGCATAAACTCAAYCCAGGTCACACSGTTGTCGCKTACTCTGACAAYTCCTCWATCGTGGCTGGCCAAAAAACAAAACGCTTTTATCCTGCGGCAGATAACACTTACCAAACGGTAGAAGACAATATGCACTACTTGATGAAAGTAGAAACGCATAACCAYCCTACGGCCATCTCCCCTTTTGCCGGTGCTGCAACGGGTGCAGGCGGYGAGATTCGYGATGAAGGSGCAACGGGKATTGGCTCMAAACCMAAAGCGGGGTTAACTGGCTTTTCAGTATCKAACCTTAACYTGCCTAACTTTRCCCAACCTTGGGAGCAAGCTTACGGCAAACCTAGCCGCATTGCCGACCCATTACAGATTATGCTTGAAGCCCCACTAGGTGGCGCAGCCTATAATAATGAATTTG
>NVTX01000101.1 GCA_002401735.1 Methylophilaceae bacterium
CGCACAGTTTAAACCAGATACGCTGACTTCTGTGTCACAAGCAGCAGTAGGTTTAATCACTAGCTCATCTGAATACGCACACTGAATACCGAATTTCTTTGGTTTTTTTAGTGGCCGCTTATTCATATCAGGTGCTTTAGGAAAGCCATGGGATTGCCGCAGCTGCTTACGGACTTTAGATAACAACATGTCACCATAAGCAACTGACAAATCGACTACTTTAATACGGCTAGCATCTAAACGTCCGCCAGCACTGCCAGACATCATTAAAGGCAACTGTTTCGATCGGCTGTAACAAGCCAGAGCCATTTTGGCGTAAGTTGAATCAGTGCAATCTAGCATGACGTCACAATTGAAATTCAAAACATCGTTAATATTCTCAGTCGTCACAAACTCTTCAATTTCGTGAACGGTACAATTTGGGTTAATTGCACGTATGCGCTCGTGCATCGCAATGACTTTGGCTTTACCAAAATTACCGTCTACCGCATGAATTTGACGGTTCACATTGGATTCTGCAACATTATCCAAATCAATGAGGGTGATTTCTCCGACTGCGTTACGGACCAATGCTTCAGCTGCCCAAGAGCCGACACCACCAACACCAATCACAACCACATGCGACCTCTGCAGCTTGCTTAAGCCATCGTCTCCATACAAGCGTCGTACGCCTGAAAAGCGACGTTCGAAATCCATTGCTGCATTCATGTCTCTAATACARCAAATGCGGCAGCCAAGTTTTTTTCATCWCTGATACTAAGGTGCATTTGCTTAATGTTTTTAGTATTAACAAAATCTTGCAAAGGCTTCGCTAACACAAGTAGAGGCTTCCCCAATTCATCATGAGAAACTGCGATATTTTGAAAGGTAGCAGGCTCTCGCAAACCGGTACCTAGTGCTTTTGAAAAAGCCTCTTTTGCTGCGAAACGTTTCGCCAAAAAGCGGGCTTTGATATGTGAATCCAAATAACTCGCCATCTCACTTTCGGCAAGAATGCGTTTTGCAAAATCATCTCCAAATTTTTTGATTGAAGACTCAATGCGGCTCACTTCAACGATATCTGTTCCGATGCCATAAATCATTTTGTTGTCGCGTCTCGAATTAAAGTTTTCATCTCGCGTACCGCATTATCCCAGCCGACAAACAAGGCATGCGCAACAATTGCATGACCAATATTAAGCTCATCAATGCCAGGTAAAGCAGCAATTTTATGAACATTATGATTATTCAAACCATGCCCAGCATTCACGACAAGCCCCAAACTTAATGCATGGCTTAGAGCCTGTTTTATTTTTTCTAGCTCAGATTTTTGTGCCACTTCACCTTCTGCATCGGCAAATGTGCCAGTGTGCAATTCAATTACTGGCGCACCTGCACGATGTGCTGCATCAATTTGATTGTTATCTGGTGCAATAAACAGTGAAACACGAATGCCTGCCTGCGTTAGTCGCTTGGTTGCAGCAGCCACTTTCTCAAAATGCATAACCACATCCAGGCCACCTTCTGTTGTSCGCTCTTCACGTTTTTCCGGTACYAAGCAAACATCTTGCGGCTTCACTTTYAARGCAATATCAATCATCTCATCTGTAACAGCRCATTCTAAATTCATTTTAGTTTGCAACAGTGGGCGCAAGGCGTAGATATCAGCATCTTGCATATGGCGACGATCTTCACGCAAATGCAACGTAATACTATCGGCACCTGATTGTTCAGCACGCAATGCGGCTTGTATGACACTGGGGTATTTGGTTCCACGTGCTTCTCGTAAAGTTGCAACGTGATCAATATTGACACCTAATTTTTTCATTCATCCATCCTGACAATCATTTTGGTTCATACTCGTTAGCATTCAAATAAAACTATAAGCCTTGCAGGTCAATTAACAGCTGCCTAGTATGCAACGGTTTATCCCCTAAATAATGTGCTAACAAGTAGCGCATCAACTGTTTACTCTGTTGTTGCGTTTCTACCCGACTATAATCCTCTTGCGCCATATCGAGCAAGGTTGAGCCGTTTAACACAATGCCATTTTTTGTGGCAGACAATGCACATGCCCCATATTCCGCCTCATAACGGTAACTACGGTTTTGTGCAATTGGTTCGTCATTTTCATCAATAAGCAACGGGACTGCATAACCCATTTCTTGTAGCATTTTGAGTTCAAAACGACGTAAATGTGTCGCCAATTCAGTCCCTGCTGCCAATGCTTTTAATGTGATTTTATAATAGTCAAATAATTGCTCATGTGCATCTTCCCTTGGGAGCAAACGCAAAAGCAATTCATTTAAATAAAAACCGCACATGAGGGCTTCGCCTTGAAGTAGCACGATGCCATCGGCCCAATCTAGGCTATGTAATGTTTTAAGTTCTTTTTTACCAGACCAAGTGGCAGAAAGCATCTGAAATGATTGCAACTGGCCTCTCATCGCCGAGCGTGGTCGTCGYGCGCCTTTTGCAACTGYTGCCACTCGYCCATAYGYCTTAGTAAACAATTCGGCAACTAARCTAGTCTCTTTGAATGCGTAGGTRTGGAGCACATAAGCAGGCTGGTTATCTTGCCGGTGCTGACTAGACATGGCGACCATGNTNCNTWSTTRATRTMTSYWGMATMANKAKRCSARYMWSYRMAKSSTAGGRMGMGNRMKMWWAKTGMATNCATCKTTTYGCNNNTCTNGCNCWWGCSTNAAGTTNNTAANNWRASCTWWWKMGYGNMSMWYRCMWKGYYTGYYMARCCNNKCYTTTTNNACTTTMACCCANWGYTTNSARRTWSACYTTGCWGCCWAAWAGTTYTTCCAWRYCTTNGCSTGKYTTSANTGSMGATMYKTTTMAKCWWYTCSCCWYKYTTGCCAATAATCATSGGTTTCTGGCTATCTTTATCGACAAGAATCACTGCAAAAATGCGACGCAAATTCTTCACCGTTTCAAATTTTTCTATTTCCACCGCAATACCATATGGAAGTTCATCGCCAAGCAATCTAAAGATTTTCTCACGAATCATTTCGGCCGCTAAAAATCGCTCATTTTTATCCGTTAGCTCATCTGCACCATAAATTGCGGCCTGTTCTGGCAGATGCTTGCGCGCCGCGGCTAGCAATTCATCTAAATGTAAGTTCTTTTTTGCACTCACTGGGATGATATTAACAAAGGGGTGTAACAAATCAAAATCTTGAATCAACGGAAGCAAATTATTTTTATCCCCCATCAAATCTGATTTGTTGACGACAAGAATCACTGGTTTATCTTTAGGCAGCAGTGCTAATACTAATTCATCGGCTTCGCCTAATTTCATGGGTTCAATCACAAATAGCACGATATCGACTTCAGCCAGCACCGTTGTGACCGTTCTATTTAAAGACTTATTCAATGCATTTAAATGCTTCTTCTGAAAGCCTGGCGTATCGACAAATATGTACTGCGTATCTTCTGTCGTATGAATCCCAAGCAGTCTGTGCCGCGTCGTTTGCGGTTTTCGTGAGGTAATCGCCAACTTCAAACCCAATATATGATTGAGTAAAGTGGATTTTCCTACATTAGGYCGGCCAACAATGGCGACAGTGCCACATCTAAATTTAGTTGTCATTTTAATACTTTTTCTATGGCGATTTTCGCCGCTTCTTGCTCAGCGTTGCGACGGCTAGTGCCTTCACCAAGCGTGGTTATATTAAGTTTCTGTATCTCGCAAGATACTTTAAACGTTTGTGCATGTGCTTCCCCTTCAATCGAGACAACACTGTAATCTGCCAAATCAATTTTTTTGCTTTGCAAGTACTCTTGCAATTTAGATTTAGCATCTTTCTCAATTGATTTTGGGTCTATATTATCAAGTCTATCCGCATACAGCTTAAGCACCACAGCCTCTGCAGAGGGAAAACCACCATCTAAATAAGTTGCGCCGATAATGGCTTCTAATGCATCCGATAAAATGGAAGGGCGACGCCAACCAGCGCTTTTTAACTCACCCTCGCCAAGATTAAGCAACTCACCTAGCTTTAGCGTTTGTGCAATCTCAAACAAAGTGGCTTCTTTGACTAGTTGGGCACGCAAACGACTTAAATCGCCTTCTGATAGCTTTTCAAATCGAGCATATAGTTGATGCGCCACAATAAAATTGAGCACTCCATCACCAAGAAATTCAAGACGCTCATTATTAACACTAGCGTAACTACGATGTGTCAGTGCTTGTTCTAGCAGTGTTATTTGTTTGAATTGATAGCCAATTCGCTTTTGTAAACTATCCAACTGCACCAATCTCTACTTCTCCGTAGACGCTTTAAAATCCATCAACGCACTCAGGTTAAAGGCCAAAGGCTTAACAACCTCATACTCAACAGACACTACATTTTTCCCACTAGCGTCTTTAGAGAAGATTAAATCACGACTATTCACCACGGTAACATAGCCTATATTCGCATTCTTATCAAAAGACACCATAATTTCTTTTTTCGTCATGCTATTAAAGTTAGGGTTGTTGCCAATGTTCTGAATAATTTTCTTGACGCCAGAAAATTCAATATAATCTGGCACAACTTTAACCCCTGCTAGCAGTATAGAAAGCGCAATTGCCGCGACGATGACAAACCCTAAAAACGTCATTCCTTTTTGTTTTTTCAACATATTACTCTCCTGGATCTAATGAATTGAATTGCCAACTCTGGCAAACTGATCAAAATTAAACCATATTAGAAATGCCTTGCCGACTAAGTTTTGGTCTGGAACAAACCCCCAAACACGACTGTCTGAACTATTGTCTCGATTATCCCCCATGACATAGTAATGCCCTTCAGGTACGACAATCGTTTCCCCTTTTAAAAACTGATCCCCTAGTGAATGCGGCTCATACCGCGTGGGAATATCGTGTATAAGAATATCATGTTTCATATCGACCAACTCCTCTTGCAATCGATGTGCTTTGATAATACTGCTGTCTCCATCACTTGCATCAGCTAAGGAAGATACTTCCAAGGGTTTGCCATTAATCACTAAACGCTTATTCTGATATTGAATCCGATCCCCCGGCAGCCCAATAATGCGCTTGATGTAATCAATTTTAGGGTTGGGTGGGAAATGAAACACGGCCACATCACCACGCTTGGGCTGACTAATATCTAAAAACACCGTGTTAAGCACTGGTAAGCGCAGGCCATACGTGAATTTATTAACCAATATGTAATCGCCTGCCAACAACGTTGGCATCATAGAACCTGATGGAATCTTAAAGGGCTCTGCTAAAAAAGACCGGATTAAGAACACCAACAAAATAACGGGAAAGAAGCTTTTTGCATATTCAACAGCAGTTGGTTCATCAACTCCAGCAGCACGCTTTTTTTGAAAAAATAAATAATCAACTAACCAAATCACGCCTGTTAACAACAGAATCAACAACATGAAGAGCGGAAAGCTGATGATGCTGTAATACACACCAGCCAACCCTAAAATAATTAAGCCAAAGAACAACCCTGTCATTATTTGTCCTCCACTCTTAATATCGCTAAAAAGGCTTCTTGCGGAATTTCTACATTTCCCACTTGTTTCATACGTTTTTTACCTTTTTTTTGTTTTTCTAACAATTTACGCTTACGAGAAACATCCCCACCATAACACTTAGCCAATACATTCTTTCGCATTGCCTTGACCGTTTCTCGCGCAATAATATTGGCGCCAATGGCTGCTTGAATGGCAATATCAAACATTTGCCTAGGAATCAGCTCGCGCATCTTTGCAGCGACTTCCCTACCCCGGTGCACACTATTAGTACGATGCGTAATCATGCTCAGAGAATCCACCTTCTCACCATTCACCATGATATCAAGCTTCACCAAATCTGCAGCACGGAATTCTAAAAACTCATAATCCATAGAGGCATAGCCACGCGAAACAGATTTCAAGCGGTCAAAAAAGTCCAACACCACCTCATTTAGCGGCATTTCATAGCTTAGCATCACTTGCCGACCCATGTATTGCATATTACGCTGTATGCCACGTTTGTTATTACACAAAGTCATCACCGAGCCAACATAGTCTTGYGGCATCAATAGGTTTACCGTAATCACTGGCTCACGAATCTCCTCAATAAGAGAAGGCTCAGGTAAGCGAGAAGGATTTTCTATTTGAATGACTTCGCCCGTCTTCAGCATCAATTCATAAATAACCGTTGGAGCAGTGGTAATTAAATCCATATCGTACTCACGCTCTAAACGTTCTTGTACGATTTCCATGTGTAACAAACCTAAAAATCCACACCTAAAGCCAAACCCTAATGCCGTAGAATTTTCTGGCTCAAACAACAAACTAGCATCATTTAACCTTAACTTCTCTAATGCTGTCCTTAATGCTTCAAACTGGTTTGACTCCACAGGATATAAGCCAGCAAACACTTGCGGCTTAACTTCTTTAAAGCCTTCTAAAGGCGCATCTGCTGGGTTATCTGCCAAGGTGATTGTATCGCCCACTTTGGCTGCTGCAAGCTCCTTGATGCCAGCAGTCACAAAACCCACTTCACCAGCTGATAACATCGACTTTTGTAATGATTTTGGTGTGAATACACCGACGTCTTCACATAAGTGCTGCGTCTTTGTTGCCATCATCTGGAGTTTGTCTTTACGCTTTAACTGACCATCAATAATCCGCACCAACATGACAACACCGACATAGTTATCAAACCATGCATCAATTACTAATGCTTTTAATGGTGCGTTGATGTCTCCTTTTGGCGCAGGSAYTTTGGCAATCACGGCTTCTATTACATCACGCACACCTAGCCCAGTTTTGGCTGAGCAATGCACCGCGTCACTGGCATCAATCCCAATCACATCTTCTATTTCCTGCATCACACGCTCAGGCTCTGCTGATGGCAAATCGATTTTGTTCAGTACCGCAGTCACTTCAACACCTAAGTCAATCGCGGTATAACAATTAGCCACGCTTTGCGCCTCTACACCCTGACTCGCATCCACTACTAACAAAGCACCTTCACAGGCTGAAAGTGACCGACTAACCTCATAACTAAAATCAACATGGCCTGGCGTATCGATCAGGTTAAGATGATAGATTTCTCCATCATCTGCTTTGTATTCCAGTGTGGCCGTTTGTGCTTTAATCGTAATCCCACGCTCTCGTTCAATATCCATACTATCAAGCACTTGCGCTTCCATTTCACGGTCTTGCAAGCCACCACATAGATGGATAATA
>NVTX01000102.1 GCA_002401735.1 Methylophilaceae bacterium
CTCCTTATCAGACAAAACCTGATGAAGAGTACATGAATAAAAAACAGTTGAAGCATTTCCGCAAGATTTTAGATCAGTGGAAAGCTGAATTGAGCAGCGACATTGACCGCACCGTGCATCATATGCAGGATGACATCACKATGTTTGCAGAYCCTAACGATCGTGCTAGCCAAGAGTCTGACATGGCGCTTGAACTACGCAAYCGCGACCGYGAACGCAAGCTKATTAAAAAGATTGATAGCACATTGCGCAGCATTGATGAAGGYGARTATGGCTACTGCGAAGGTTGCGGYATAGARATTGGCTTAAGACGCTTAGAAGCCCGYCCAACYGCAACGCTATGCATYGATTGCAAAACACTAGACGAGATTCGCGAAAAGCAAGTCGCTAAATAAAATACRTTAATTGYTTTRCTCACTAAGYAGCTRAGCMATTAACAGGCAACAAAAAGCCCGCAWTTAGCGGGCTTTTTGTTGYCTARATMAGRCTACTCATCTTTAGCMGGAGCATCGATTAAAGCTTTCATGCTCAAGCGCACTTTACCTTTATCATCAATCTCYACCACTTTYACTTTTACAGTATCACCTGTTTTTAYAAAATCACTCACTGCATTCACACGTTGATGTGCAATTTGTGAAATATGGACTAAACCATCTTTACCTGGCAACAATGTCACCACGGCRCCAAAGTCTAGCACTTTCACAACTGAGCCTTCGTAAATCTGACCCACTTCTACATCTGCAGTAATCTCTTCAATRCGACGTTTCGCTTCTTCACCTTCGTCCATATTCGTACATGCAATTTTCACAGTACCATCTTCRTCGATATCAATGCTCGTATTGGTTTCTTCAGTTAGTGCGCGGATAACAGCACCGCCTTTACCAATCACGTCACGAATTTTATCGGCTTTGATTTTCAAGGTAAGAATACGTGGTGCAAATTCTGACATTTCAGTATTTGCATTRTCCATCGCCTCTTTCATGATACCCAAGATATGCTCACGRCCTTCTTTTGCTTGCGCTAAAGCWGCTTGCATAATTTGTGCCGTAATGCCGGTAATTTTAATATCCATTTGCAATGCRGTAATGCCATTCACTGARCCGGCYACTTTAAAGTCCATGTCACCCAAGTGATCTTCATCACCTAAGATGTCTGTCAATATAGCAACGCGATTGTCCTCTTTAATCAAGCCCATCGCTATACCAGCCACGAGTGATTTCATTGGTACGCCAGCATCCATTAAGGCTAAGCAACCACCACAAACAGAAGCCATTGAACTAGAACCATTTGACTCAGTAATTTCTGAAACGACACGCATTGTGTAATCAAAATCTTCTTTATCAGGTAATACAGCCATTAATGCACGYTTTGCTAAACGACCATGACCAATTTCACGACGCTTAGGTGTMCCTACACGACCAGTTTCACCYGTTGCATATGGTGGGAAGTTGTAATGCAACATAAAGCTATCGGTATACTCACCTTGTAGCGCATCAATCTTCTGCTCATCACGACCAGTACCTAATGTCGCCACAACCAATGCTTGCGTCTCACCACGCGTAAACAATGCAGAGCCATGCGTACGTGGCAACACACCTGTACGGACAGTAATYGGACGCACTGTACGTGTRTCACGACCATCAATACGTGGGTCACCATTCAAAATCTGGCTACGYACGGTTTGCGCYTCCAAATTAAAGAAYTCACCYTTAATTGTATTCGCTTCTTCTGTAGAAGTTTCTTCTGTRATYARYGTATCTGTTAATCGTTTTTTAATTTCRTTTAATTTRGTTGAGCGCTCACCTTTTTCTTTAATTTGGAAAGCAGCATCAACATCTTTACCGATTAAGTTTTTTACTTTTTCAATTAACGCAGCATCTGGCTCAGGTGCAGCCCAATCCCAAGCATCTTTACCCGCTTCAGCCGCTAGCTCATTAATTAATTTGATTACTGGCTGCATAGCCTCATGACCATACGCCACAGCACCAAGCATCACTTCTTCTGAAAGCTCTTTCGCTTCAGAYTCAACCATCATCACAGCMGTGTCAGTGGCAGCAACCACTAAATCCAARTCTGTWGTTTCCATTTGTGTTTTGCTAGGGTTAAGAACGTACTCGCYATCAATATAACCAACACGTGCAGCRCCCAATGGGCCAAAGAATGGAATGCCTGATAATGACATTGCCGCTGAAGCRCCAATAATYGCTGGAATATCTGAATCAATTTCAGGATCAGATGACACCACTGTCGCGACCACTTGCACTTCGTTAAAAAACGCTTCTGGGAACAATGGGCGTAATGGACGATCAATTAAACGTGATGTCAGTGTTTCTTTCTCTGAAGGACGACCTTCGCGCTTGAAAAAACTACCAGGAATCTTACCTGCAGCATATGTTTTTTCCATGTAATCAACAGTTAAAGGGAAGAAATCTTGACCCGCCTTYACTTCGCTACGACTAGTCACGGCAACCATCACRACTGTATCGCCATAACTGACCATCACTGTCGCATCTGCTTGRCGAGCGATTTCACCTGTTTCTAGCGTAAGAGTATGATCACCATACTGAATACTTTTCGTTACTTTATTAAACATTTATTTTCCTTTTCAACAGATTACTATTCACTACCCAATAGCAATCAAMCAATAAAAAAAGCCGATGCATTTCATCATGCAATCGGCTTTCTACTTAACTATAAAAGCGAGTCCGCATTTACAGTAATTATTTACGYAAACCTAAACGACCAATTAAATCTTGATAGCGAGTTACGTCTTTACCTTTTAAATAATCTAACAATTTACGACGCTGACTAACCATAGCCAACAAACCACGWCGYGARTGATTATCTTTTTTRTTYGTTTTAAAATGCTCTGTTARRTAAGCAATACGGTTAGTTAACAATGCCACTTGCACTTCTGGGCTTGCCGTATCGTTAGGAGCACGTTGATATTCTTTAATAATTTTTGCTGAGTCTTGCGCTGTAACTGCCATCTTTAAATCCTTTTAGTTAGCGTCAATACAAACATAGCTAAGTAACCTATTTACTCACCGTCGCTTGCATTCAATTTACATTAAGCCGAGCATTATAATCATAAACCTTAGAAACACCAAACTTTTGGTGTTAAGTTTATGTTTTTATTTTGTTTTTGCGTTTAATTGTTATGATGCTGGCGTCTACTCTGTATCATCTCTTTTCATAAAGCTCACATATAATTGAAAACAAAAACAACTATGGCTATCATGCTGCCAACAGCATGACTTAGCCTACTGGAAAGGCGGCACTTACCAAGACCGTTTAGACGCAGACAAAGCTTTAAAGGGTTGCGTTAGTGAAGTTGGAAAGCCTGGCGTGGCATTACTCATGCTTGCTGGTGTTAGCGTTGGAGGCACACCCTTTCTACCAACCCGATTTCGATGGGGTTATGGTTGGTCTTACCCTCGATTTTACGGTGCGTTAACAGAAGCAGAGCTAAAACAAGTCAATACATTAATCAACTAGTAACAGGCCATTGCAAACCACTGTCTGTGACGATAAACTCTCACCATTATTTAAAGAGGTTTAGCAATGGAACAATCTGACCCAAGAGTCTTTTTTGCAGCGGAAAGAACGCTACTAGCTTGGCTGCGTACTGGCTTAACGATTATTGGATTGGGTTTTGTGATTTCACGTTTTGGCTTGTTTATTCAATTACTAGGCATGCAACCACAACTATCCGCACAGCATGCCAACGCATTGAGCACGACTATCTTGGGTATCAGCTTTGTTGTCATGGGTTCGCTAGTGATTGCAACGGCAGCGATACAACACAAACGATTTGTCCGCTCTTTAACGCTTCAGCAACTCCCTGCTGCTTACTCCTACACGCTCGCTTTTGCCATGTCGATGTTTGTTGCGATGCTGGGTATGACACTAGCGGCCTATCTTTGGGTTACTTAACCCAGTCATCACTGAGTCTTTTTATAAGTTCACTAAGCGTTTGGGTGTAATTTTCCCATCATCTAACAATCGCCCTATACCTAAAAACAAGCCGTCTTCTTCATATACCCGAAATTCACTCTCAGGTATTTGACCTGCCTGCCATACAGCCTGACCTTGCCGAAAGTAAAAAGCTGAATCAGCGCTAATGATAACTTTTGGTAGCGTACTAATTGCCGAATCTACCGGCAACAGTAACGCATCTCTTTCTTCGATAGAAAGTGCTTCTAACGCTTCAATCGTGATGGCTTGTGTCATCACATAACCTGCTGTCTCTGTTCTGCGCAAGCCTGTGAGGTGTGCATCACATCCTAACGTAGCCCCGATATCCTCAGCTAAAGTACGAATATAAGTCCCTTTACTACAGGTCACAGTAATTACCGCCTCACTACCTGAAAATGCATTTACTGTAATCTGTTGAATCGTTACGTTACGTGCTGGCCGTTCAATCTCAACCCCAGCCCTCGCATATTCATATAGCGGTTTACCTTCATGTTTTAGCGCAGAATACATAGGTGGCACCTGACTAATTTCACCTACAAATTGCTGACATGCTTGCTCAAACTGCATTTCATTAACATCCACAAGAGACGTTGAAATAACTTCACCTTCGGCATCGCCTGTCGTTGTTTTTACACCCAACCGAATATTGGCAATATAAGTTTTATCTGCGTTGGTCACATGTTGCGCAAACTTGGTGGCCTCACCTAAACAAATAGGCAGCAAACCGGTAGCAAGTGGATCTAATGTGCCCGTATGGCCAGCTTTAGCCGCTTGGAAAATCCATTTAACCTTCTGTAATGCTTGATTAGATGAGTAGCCGAGCGGCTTATCCAACAATAAAATACCGTTAACACTTCTTTTAACCCGCTTGAATTGCAATGGCTTGTTAGTCTTTGTTATCTGCAGATTTATCTGAAGCACTGTCTGTAGATGACATTGCTTCATCAATCAACTTGCTCATTTTCATCGCATAGTCAGCCGATGCATCATACTCAAAATGAAGCTGTGGCACAGTACGTAAGAGCATACGCTTTGCAATTTGTGAGCGTAAAAATCCCGACGCCTTTTCTAGGCCCGCTTGCAAATCTGCGGTACCTTCACTTGCGCTATAAAAAATCTTTGCATGCGCCATATCGCCAGTGACCTCAACTTCAGTAATCGTCACCATCCCGACCCGCGGATCTTTAACTTCAAACTGCAGCAAATCTGCCAGCTCTCGTCGCATTTGCTCAGCGACTCGACTTGATCTTGAATATGCTTTTGCCATTAATCCTCCAATAAATACAAGTTTCTAATATTTATAGTGATCGAGCGATTTCGACAACTTCAAAAACTTCTAATATATCGCCGACTTCAAGGTCGTCATAACCCTTAAGTGACAAACCACATTCAAAGTTATTTTTAACTTCTTTAACATCATCTTTAAAGCGCTTTAATGAGTCTAGGTCACCTGTATGTAGCAGCTCTTCTCCACGCATCACACGTACTTTTGAGTCGATTTTAATCATGCCATCACGTACGTAACAACCTGCCACAGCACCAATTTTAGAAATACGGAACACTTCACGAATTTCAACACTGCCAATAATGCTTTCTCTTTGCTCTGGCGGAAGCATGCCGCTAAGCGATGCTTTAATCTCATCAACGGCTTCGTAAATAATATTGTAATAGCGCACATCAGCATCACCAGCTTCAATCAGCTTACGTGCACTCGTATCTGCGCGCACATTAAAACCAATCAATACCGCGCTAGAAGCAACCGATAAATTCACATCTGATTCACTAATAGCACCCACACCCATGTGGATAATATTCACTTTAACCTCGTCTGTTTCAAGCTTTTTCAAACTTGTTGCTAGCGCCTCATTGGATCCTTGTACATCCGACTTAATCACTAAGTTCAAGGTTTCCACTTTGCCTTCTGACATTTGATCCATCATCTTGCCAAGTTTTGCAGCTTGTTGTTTTGCAAACTTCACTTCACGGAATTTACCTTGACGGAACATTGCAATTTCGCGTGCCTTGCGTTCATCGTTCAACACAATCACTTCTTCGCCTGAACCAGGCACATCAGACAAACCTAACACTTCTACAGGGATTGAAGGGCCGGCTTCTTCAACTTCATTGCCAGCCTCATCCATCATTGCACGCACACGACCATAAGTACTGCCCGCAAGCAGCATATCACCGCGACGTAACGTACCTGACTGCACCAGAATAGTCGCAACAGAACCACGTCCTTTGTCTAAACGCCCTTCAATCACCAAGCCTTTTGCTGGTGTATTTTTAGGTGCTTCTAATTCTAATATCTCTGCTTGTAACAATACCGCTTCAAGCAACGCATCAATCCCTTTGCCCGTTTTTGCAGAAACTTCACGGAACATCGCATCCCCGCCAAGATCCTCAGGTACAACTTCCTCTGCGACCAACTCCATCTTCACGCGTTCAGGATCGGCCTCAGGCTTATCAATTTTATTAATGGCAAYGACCATTGGCACATTGCCTGCCTTCGCATGATGAATAGCTTCTTTTGTTTGCGGCATCACACCATCGTCAGCAGATACAWCCAGAATAACAACATCCGTTGCTTTGGCACCACGTGCCCGCATGGCAGTAAAMGCTTCATGACCWGGTGTATCTAAAAACGTCACCATTCCATTTGGTGTTTCTACATGATAAGCACCAATGTGCTGTGTAATTCCGCCAGCTTCACCCGTCGCCACACGTGAGCTACGTATATAGTCCAGCAACGATGTTTTGCCGTGATCGACATGACCCATTACAGTAACCACTGGTGGCCGCTGCTCCATCACAGCATCGGCATGTTCTGTTTCGTCTAAGAAAGTTTCTGGGTCATTTTCCGCAGCAGCAATCGCTGTGTGTCCCATTTCCTCAATAATGATAATGGCAGTTTCTTGATCCAGCACCTGATTAATGGTCACCATCATACCCATGCCCATCAGCGTTTTAATCACTTCGTTCGCTTTAACAGCCATCTTATGCGCTAGATCCGCAACAGAAATAGTCTCTGGCACCAATACTTCATGAACGACAGGCTCGGTCGGCTCAGTAAATGCATGCTGCTCATCTTCTTCCTTATTACGAGACTTGTTCTTACCTTTTTTAGACCGCCAACCATTGCCCATCGGTGCTCCGCCACGCGTCTTGAACCCACGCT
>NVTX01000103.1 GCA_002401735.1 Methylophilaceae bacterium
GGTTGATAATGATGAAAGATGGTTTCGAATAAACTTTTTTGATGCGGATGGCATTAGTGCGCAGTCGCCAACACCCTTCACACGTAAACTTTCAGGGATGAACTCTTTGCTTGTTTATGGCGTAAAAGATACGCGTGGAAAGAATGATTGTATTTATGTTTTCTTTGATAAGTCTCGAGAGTTCAATGTGCAGCACTCGTTGCTAGGGCTTTTAATGCCACATGTAGATGCGGCGCTTCGACGAGTTGAATATATCGAGTCAGCTTCATCTGAGGCGGACACTGTAGATGAGCTCAACATCGGTGGGTTAAGTGATAGAGAGCATGAAATATTACATTGGGTACGGTCAGGAAAAACGAATTTGGAAATTGGTATGATTTTAGGCATTAGCCCCAATACAGTTAAAAACCACCTTAAACGAATCTTTCAAAAATTAGATGTAACATGTCGTGCGCAAGCGGTCGCCAAGTATGTCCCGATGAGTTCGAATGGTTATTAGATCCAATTCAAGATCAGTTCTACAACGTAGAACTGGTATTGGTACGTTACTGCAACCGTTAATTGATGGTCTTGTCATCATTGGTGTTGCATGGTTTTTTGTGCAAAAAAATGTGGGTTACCTCACACAGGACTATGTTATTTTCATGCTGGTTTTACTTGGTCTTGTTTCTGTTATGTACGATAGATATGCAATCTATCGCTCTAGTGTCACCTTTGTAAATAAAGTGCTTAGCATTTTTAATGCTTGGACAATTACTTTTTTAGCCATCATTGTGCTTGGGTTTCTAACGAAGCAAAGCACCATCTATTCGCGACTTTTTGTCGTGGAAACCTATGTGTGGGGCTTCTTATTCCAATGTTTTGCGCATGGTTTTATTCGAAGGTTAAATAGAAAGATTAACGAAGACTCTGAAACGACTGACAATGTCGTTATTGTTGGTCAAGGAAAGCTTGCAAACTATCTTGAACATAAGATTTCCTCTAACCCTTGGTTACATCAACGTGTTATCGGCACGGTCTCCATAGATGAGGAGCAAAAAGAAGATGAGGCTGAAAAAGCGCCAGAAGTAAATGAATACACCAATGAAAGTGCTATTAAGCTGGGGCAGGTTAATGAACTATCAGCACTGATTGATGAGCATAATATTAATACGCTTTATATAGTGACGCCATTAGAATCCTCCAAAGTGCTAGAAACGCTATATTTTGATTTGCTTGAGAAGCACGTGGCTATTCACTGGGTGCCCGATATTTTTTCACTCAGGCTCATTAACCATAGTGTAAAAGAGATTGCCGGCATTCCTGTATTAACATTATCAGAAACGCCATTAACTGGAATAAGTAAGCTTAGCAAGGCTATAGAGGATAGAGTGTTGGCTTTTCTTATACTGCTTGGCATTTCACCGGTATTAATTGCAGTTGCAATTGCCATTAAATTAGATAGTCCAGGGCCCGTCTTTTTTAGGCAGGATAGAACTGGCTGGAATGGCAAAGCATTTCGAATCTGGAAGTTTCGTAGCATGCGTGTTGAGACGGATAGCGGAGATGCTAAAGTTGTTAAACAAGCAGAAAAAGATGACCCTAGGATTACTAAAGTTGGAAGGTTCATTCGTAAAACGAGCTTGGATGAGCTGCCTCAGCTGTTAAATGTGCTTTTGGGAGATATGTCTTTGGTTGGGCCTAGGCCGCATGCGGTACAGCACGATGAGGTTTATGCGCAACGGATTACTGATTACTACATCCGCAATAATATTAAGCCAGGGATTACAGGTTTGGCACAGGTTAGAGGCTATCGCGGTGAGACAAAAGAAATTGATCAGATGATGAAGCGAATTGARTCTGATATTGAGTATATTAATAATTGGTCTATTGGGATGGATTTGTCAATCTTACTAAGAACGGTAACCGCTTTTACAGGGAAAGACGCATATTAGTATCTGCTTGTAGTGTATTTTGACTACCCAATCGGGCTATAGAATCAGTTGCATGACCTCATTAAAATGTAGTGATGGGGATGGAAAATTTTAACTATGTTTGGAAGTTGTTGGTCATCACAGCTGTTGCGGTTATGTCGATTTCGATGTTTGCGATGGCTGATGAAAGTGATGGTATAGCGTCCAATGTCGTGGTAGTCCAAATTGAAAAGGTAAGTTTGATAGCTGGGCAAAGTATTGCAGCGCCAAGTAGTTGCACTGCGTACTTTCAAGGAACGTTGAATGCAAGCAGTTGCCGTGCCGGGGAGGTTCCATTGCAAGCAGCCACATGGCTTTTTATATTGGCACTCATTGCTTTTGTAGGGCTTTCTAATAAAAGGAAGGTTTAAGTCATTATTTCATATCAGGAAGTGTAGCTAAAGACCTATAATCAAAATTCAGGAATGTAAGTGGTAAATTAATAATACTTAATAAGTTTGAGGGCTAAGTGGCCCTTTTTTTATTGTATTATTACGCTGATGTTAAAGTCACTAATGGAGAATCGAACGATGTATAAAAAAATCTTATTTTCACTATTGCTAGCAATGGCTAGCATATTATCAATTGGATCGGCACTTGCGCTAGATGCAACTTATACGCTTAAAGCAGGAGATTCTCTCAACGTGTCAGTTTGGGGTGAAGAAACCTTGCAAAAAGATGTGAAAGTTTTGCCCGATGGCAGCATCACTTTTCCACTTGCTGGAAGGGTTGATGTGGTTGGTGCCACAGCAGCAGAAGTGGAGACGCGCGTTACTGAGAAGTTAAAAACCTATTTGCCAGACCCTCAAGTCACCGTTGTTGTCACAGCAACTGGTGGTAATCGCATTTTCATTTTGGGTAAGGTGTTGAAGCCAGGTCCTGTATTGATGACTGGGCCAATGACTGTGATGCAGGCATTAAGTTTGACTGGCGGGTTCGATAAGTTTGCTGATTTAGGCGCGATAAARGTTTTACGTAATGGTGAAAAAGGACAGGTTGTCCTACCCGTAGATTATGACGCGCTGATTAAAGGCAAGAAGCTTAAATCCAATATTTTGTTGCAGGCTGGCGACACTATATTGGTGCCATAGCTCTAAACGTAGGTATAGCGTTGTTCCAACGCTATAACGTAGTATAATAGCCACTATTTTGTATTGTTCTGTTTCAAATAGCAGCGATTTGTAGATAGTGGGGGGATTATTTTGGTCAATAAGTCTAAAAAAATGAGTTTTCTAACGGCAGCAACGTTTGCAATGGTTGCTGCGCCATTCTTTTCAAGTAATGCGAATGCTGCCATCGTGTTAGAGCATGGCGGTACAGTCACGGTCAGTACAGTCTACCATTCGAACCTTCAATTCGCTGATGATAAAGAGAAAAAATCAGTTTATCTTTATACGCTTACTCCAGAATATAAATTGACGGCGCTAGATGGTAATAACAAATGGTTTGGGGCTATTGGGATTAACCTAGAAAGGTCTTCAAATGATGATATTGCGGGCAGGCGTGAAGACCCTTTTGCTAACATTGGCTGGGAGCATGCGTTCGAACATAGTCTATTAGTGTTGCAAGCTGACTATGCTAAGGAGAGTACGAGARCAACGGAGTTTAATCAGACAGGCGTGTTAACTGAGGACGGTACGTCTGTAACTAAAACAGTAGGTGCGGAGTGGACGTATGCTATTGCAGCAAAGTGGGATCTTATTGCTAGTGCTGATTATGAGAAAAATGAATTTAGTGGAATTTCGGAGTTGTCAGACTATGATCTTAGGTCTGCGGGTGGTGAGTTGAAGTATAAGTACAGTGAGAAAATTACGCCGTATGCTAGTGTGTTGGTGAGTCAATACAGAGCAAATGGTTTGACTAGTAACCGCATCAGTTATCAAACATATTTAGCTGGCTCAGAAATCGAACTGGGGCCGAGATTTAAGATTAATGCGAACGCGGGAATGGTGCTCTTTAGCTCATTTCATTCTAGAGATGAGGGTGTGGGCAGCGTGACACTAGAGTATGTCAATAAACGGCATGTTTTAACAACGTCTCTTGAACGATCTGTTTTTCCAACAGGGCTAAATGATGTTGAGGTTGGAGATGACTTTAGAACTGACTATAGCTATGCTTTATCCGATAGAAGTACATGGGGGCTCGCAATAGGGTTAAGTCAGAATAATGCAGATTTGAACACACAGGAGCTAACCGCTACTTATGATTTTGATTTGACTACGTCTTGGTTTATGCATTTAGAGGCCGGCAAAAGAAACTCAAAATCACCAGGTCAAGCATCGGTAGATGACACGACTGCAGGTATCTACTTTACTTACACTAGCCCTAAATTTTAAAACTAATAATAATTGCTGGCCATGGACAACGAATTAACTTTAAACGAATACCTTTCAATTTTCAAACGTAGATGGCGTCAAATATTGACGATATTTGTGCTTTTGATGACAATTATTACCATTGTTGTTTTTACGCTACCTTTTGTATACCGGTCTGAAGGGCGGATTGCGATTGAAGCGCCGGTTATTTCTAATGATGTTGTGAAAACGGTTTCTGCCGCTAATTATGTAGATGAGAGTATTGATAAGGTAAAACAAAAAGTACTCTCGAGAAAAAATCTTAGTAGTCTTAATCAAAAATACGGCTTATACCCTGAAATGCTGGATGAAAAAAAACTGGCATTAATATTGATGAAGAATATTACGTTTACTTCTGAGACGAAAGATACTTCTAGAAATACATGGGAAAATCAAAAAGTTACAGTTGGTTTAATTGTCGGTTTTGAATATTCCGATCCTGAAACAACCTATCAAGTTGCCAATGAGATAATCAAGCAACTATTAGAAGAGAATGTAAGATCCAAGACTAAACAGGCATCTGAAACAACTGGCTTTTTGACTGGTGAGCTCGATAGACTAAAAGAAGAGCTTGAATTGGTTGAAAATAAAGTGGCTGTTTATAAGCAAAAATATGCTAATTCACTGCCTGAGCATCAAGAAATGCATATGGCATCTTTAGAGCAGATTAGGACAGCAATTAAAGACTTGGGTAGAGAGTACAAAAATACACAAGAAGAGTTGCGGTATTTAGATGTTGAATACACCACAACAAGTGCATCGTTTAACAATGGTGCAGATGCCTTGGATCCACTGTCAACAGTGTCCGCGTTAGATAAAGCAAGAGCTGAATTGAACCGCTCTTTAGTGTTGTATAAAGAAACACACCCAACGGTTCGGGCCTTAAAAAGAAAAGTTGCGCTATTGGAAAAAGCCCCAGTAGCCACAAAAGAAAATGCGCCAGTCAGAAGGAACCCAGTAAAAACACTAGCGTTAGCAAAAATTAAAACGCAAATTGAATCTGCTAATGTTCGGTTAGGTTCAATTACATCTCAAAAGCGGTCTATGAGCCATCAGTTGGCAACCCTGCAACGTCAGATTGTACAAATCCCTCAAGTCGAGAGCGGTTTGTCTAAGCTACAAAGGGATTACGATAATGCCAAAGCTAAATATGAAGATGTAAAATCAAAGCAGATTAATGCTAAAATTGCCGAGAATTTAGCACTCGCCAACAAAGGTGAGCGATTTATATTGAAACAAAGCCCGGAATTTCCTAAATTTAGAGAAAGTCCAAAAAGAACGCTATTGATGGCGTTGGGCGTTTTTGGTTCATTGATACTTGGGTTTTTGTTTGCGTTCTTGCTTGAAATGTTGGATCCGAGAGTTCGGGGGCAAGCGACTATTTCCTCAATAGTTGATGCTAAGTTGTTGGCGGTTATTCCTTATATTGAAACGCATACTGAACTAGCTAGAAAGAAAAAAATAATTAAATTTTTCTCTGTCGGGATGATGGTACTAATTGTTTTATGCTTAATTGCCGCGACGGTTCATTTTTTTGTTGCGCCGTTAAATACGCTATTAATAGCCCCAAGATAGAGATAATTTATGGAAAAAATTAAAGCAGCACTAGCAAAAGTTAAATCAAAAAAAACGGGCTTTAACACGGGTGGAAACGCATCAAAAAGAACCATTGTTAAAACCAATAAAACAAATCGCGACATCGGTGAAATTAACTACACGAATACGACTGTCGTCAAATTGGATGCTGCACACCTGGAAAAAAACCGAATCGTTTCTCACTTGAGCCATAATGCAAATGCGGGTATTTTCGATTCGCTCAGAACGCAAATTTTGCAAAAAATGGAAGAGAATAATTGGCAGACAATTGCGGTTGTTTCACCGACACCTGAATCTGGTAAAACCCTTGTTTCAATTAACTTAGCCATGAGTATCGCGCGTCAGCCACAGAAAACAGTTGTGCTAGCTGATTTTGACTTGCGAAAACCTAAAGTAGCAGAGTATTTAGGGATAGCAGTAGAAAAATCCATTAATGAATACTTAGAAAATAAAGCTACACTAGAAGAGGTGTTAGTTAATCCATCTATCCAAAGAATGGTTGTATTGCCGACAATGCGACCAGTTCATGGTGCTGCAGAAAAACTATCATCAAGTAAGGTCGCAGAATTGATTGCAGAACTAAAAGAGCGTTATGAATCAAGGGTGATTGTTTTTGATTTGCCACCTATTCTTAGCGCTGATGATGCGATGATTTTGTTACCTCAGGTTGATTGTGTCCTAATGGTCATCGCGAACGGTGTTTCTACGCAAACCGAAATTGAAGACTCACTTCATTTGCTGCCTAAAGATAATGTGGCTGGTATTATTTACAATATGGCTGATTCAGAGAGTAAACCTTACTACTATTAATAACTGTAATGGTAAACGCATGTCATCACTGAATATAGACTGTATGCTGAATGGTGGAAATTGTTTATTGTTTATAATGCCAATAAATTAAAAATATGCTTATATCCGTCATACTAGTTAGCTATAACACCGCGAAAATGAGCATAGATGCGCTAGATAGTCTTTTTGCTTCAAAAGGTGATTTTGAGTTTGAAGTTTTTATCATTGATAATGCCTCTAAAGATAACTCTGTTGAGTTAATCAAAAAAAACTATCCGAATATTACCCTCATAAAAAATAAAAAAAATGTTGGGTTTGGTCGCGCCAATAACCAAGCCTTAAGTTTACTTAAAGGTGATTATGTATTGTTGTTAAATACGGATGCTTTTGTCGAGACCGATACATTACAAAAATCCATGAAACACGTGGAAAACAATACGC
>NVTX01000104.1 GCA_002401735.1 Methylophilaceae bacterium
ATTAGTTTTAAATCAGAGCTTGAGTTAGAGCATTCGATTGCTGGTAACGGCAAAGTTGGTGAAATTGAGCTGGAGCAAGCTTACTTAGATTTTGCGATTAATGAACACTTTAATGTTAAAACCGGTTTGTTTTTAATCCCAATGGGCATTTTGAACGAAACACACGAACCACCAACATTTTATGGCGTTGAGCGTAACGAAGTTGAAAAACGTATTATTCCAACCACATGGTGGGAAGCTGGTGCTGGCGCATATGGTGAAGTCATGCCTGGGCTGCAATACCAAGTCAATGTTACATCTAGCTTAAAGGCTGATAAGTTTAAGTCTAGCTTTGCTGATGGTGTGCGTGGTGGACGACAAAAAGTGGGCAAGGCGAATGCTGAGAACTTAGCACTTTCTGGCGCTTTAAACTATAACGGTATTCCAGGCCTTACTTTTGGCGGTGCTTTTTTCACTGGCGAAACTGGACAAAACCTTGATGACATCGATGCAAGACTTACGCTTTGGGATGTGCATGCGCGCTATCAAAAAGATAGATTTGATCTTCGGGCATTGTACGCACGTGGTCACTTAAGTGATGCGGCAAAACTTAAAACCAATGAAGGTATTGATGCGGCAGAAGACTTTTATGGTTGGTACGTAGAAGCGGCTTATCATGTTTGGAAAAGCGGTGAGCAAACTTTCGCCCCGTTTATACGTTATGAAAAATGGGATACACATGCAGATGTACCAAATAAYGYTAMSCGTNAAMGMWNCGAAYAAKAATGATATTTGGACCATTGGTGCTAATTACTGGCCACATCCACAAATTGTGATTAAAGGTGATTATCAACAGTTTGACGAGCCAGATGGCAGTAAAGGTGATAAACGCTTGAATCTTGGTTTAGGCTATATGTTTTAATAGCGTATTGCTAGTTTAAGTGTGAATTTAAGAGCGATGGTAAACCTACCATCGCTCTTATACGTTATAACGAATAGATTGATGATGATTAGAAATAATATAAAACAATACGCGATAAAACAAAATGCTAAGGTGATGATGTTCAGCCTTGYYTTAKGYTTAATRACACTTTCMAYWCAMGTRTTTGCAGATATACAATATTTGACGACTGCGCAATTTTTAGATGAGCATTTTGTAACAGAAGTGCCTAAGCCTAGTACCTTGTGGTTAGTTAAAGACMGAGCCAAACAAGYGGAAAARATATTRGGCCACGCRCCMTTAGAACRCAGAAAGCGTTATTGGAAACAAGCGAATAAGACGGTTTGGATATTGAATGAAATTGGTAAAACAGAGTTTATTACCGCTGGTTTTGTTGTTGAAGATGGCAGAATTGCACAAGCTCGCGTGCTCACCTACCGAGAAAGTCGTGGAGGCGAGGTGCATTACCCTGCTTTTCTTAAACAATATTTTGGCGTGGGGTTGCAAGAAGATTCTTTTTTAGACAGGCATATCGATGGCATTTCTGGGGCAACTTTATCGGTGCGCTCTATGAGCCGCATGGCTAGACTCGCGTTATATTATGATGCGCTCAGCAARGAAGATTAACGTTAATTAAATGGTGCAATGGTCATGCTTTTTACTCTAGGTATTTGATTCGAGTGCCAGTGGGTCATCGCCCATTCCCAACATGTATTGATCTCTGCAGATTTGAGTTCGCTCGGTGGGTTCTGATTTAGAAAGTCCAGCGCATGCCATAACTGTGTGACAGTGTCTTGGGTATTCAACCCCAATGCTAAGGTTTGCTTGCTTAGCTTTTGTCCCTCTTGGTTAGCGGCAACAGGAATATGCATATAGYTTGGCGTGKCAATATTCAACAATGATTGCAAGTATATCTGGCGAGGGGTTGAATGCAGTAAATCAGCACCACGAACGACATGTGTTACGYCTTGCGCTGCATCATCAATCACAACGGCTAATTGATAAGCAAATAGCCCATCAGCACGCTTCAGTACAAAGTCACCAATATCATGCAGTAAATTCTGTACTACAGTGCCTTGAATTGCATCATGAAAACCAACTGTTTTATCTTCAGTTTTAATACGCCATGCTAGAGGATGGTTTTTCTTAAGGGCTTGTTTTAAGCAAGTTCTAGGATAGATAGCACCTTCTATACCTATTAGTGCTGAAGAATCTGYAATCTCTTTGCGCGTACAAGTGCAGGGGTAAACTAAATGGCGCTCTTTTAATGTGGATAGGGCTTGCGTATATGCATGGTCTCTTTGGCTTTGGTATGTGACGGGTTTATCCCACTGAAAGCCAAACGCTTCTAACGTATTAAGAATGCTATCTGCTGCGCCAGCAATCTCCCTTGGCTTGTCTAGATCTTCCATTCGGATGAGCCACGTCCCTTTGTTAGCACGCGCTTCCAAATAACTGGCTGTAGCTGCAATAAGCGACCCGAAATGTAAGGGGCCTGTAGGCGAGGGGGCGAACCGTCCTACATAGGACATGTTTAATGCACCGGTTGTAAGTAAGGCGGGATATCCCAGCTCTGCARCTGCTTGCCCAATAACTGTAAATGGCAAGCTAGACGACTGTGGCCATCAGCACTTACTTCAAATTCATAAACGCGCACAAGCTGCACTTGACCGTTACTATTTCGACCAAACCACGTTTTTTTACAGGCGACGGTTTCATCTAAYAGTTGTAAGTTACAACGRTKGGCAAGTTCCCTACCGATTTTAATCGCAATTTCTCGCTTGCTGATTGCATCAAACCAAAACCATGCAATAAGAAGAATAAGGACAAGTAATAATATTTCGAACATTTAAATTTGCTTCTTTAAAAAGGTACGTCTATATAGATTGTGCTGAAAGTGTTATATTTCAATGCATTATGCAGTAGAATTCAACCTATCGTTTAAGTGGCTCTTTCTAATGACAATACAAGAACGTGAACAGCAAGCCCTAGAAGTGTATATTAAACTGCTCAAAAGCAAAGGCTTTGGCCCAGAAACTTTTGTGCAGAGAACTAACTTTTTAAATAAGCTGATGCCTTTGCTCGCTGATAAAAAATCGACTGGGGGAGAGTACCGGTTAACGCTAGAAGATTTAATGGACGGGGTGCCTGAAGAAGACTGGCCTGAAAACCTACTAGTCGCACGCGAATATTTTCCATTTTGGGTGGGTGATCTTAAAGCCGTTGCGAAATTAAGCCAGGGCGTTTCTAAAGATACGCTACCGATTGATTGGAAACCCATTCAAGTGCAATTGGCAACGTTATGGTATAGCGTTGATGAGGAAAAATTCGGAAGAACGGATAGCTGGGCATTAAAAGCGTATACAAAGGCGCTGCGAAATGAGAATGCCGACCAAGTGTTGATTGATACCCGTTTGAAACTTGCTAAGATATTGTTAGTCCGATTAAGTGATTCACCTGATCGTGATAATGTTGCATATCGAACCACCATTGATGCAACACTTCCCCTTTTTGAGATTAAGAAAAACCGCCGTTTGTTTCTGGTTGTCGTACGTGAGTTTTTCCATTTTTGGGCAGGTAACCCTGATGCAGAAAAATTCATTCTCAGTAGCCAGACCGTTAGCATGCTTTAATCTTAACTGACCCCAAAAAAAGCACTTTTTCAGTGCGATGCACTATTGATAGCCCTATTTTGGCGCAAAAAAGTAGAGGYTGAAAATTTAAGTTATTTAAAATCAACTGCTTAACTTTTTTTAGGTTTCTTTATTTTCATTCCCGCACTAAAATAATCCAATTTGGAGGGGACAATGGAAGAATTAATCGCAGCAAATGATACGTTATTTGTATTGTTAGGCGCCATTATGGTGCTTGCAATGCATTCAGGATTCGCATTTTTAGAGCTTGGAACGGTACGCCACAAAAACCAAGTCAATGCCTTAGTCAAAATTATGGTCGACTTTTCGGTTTCTACCATTGCCTATTTCTTTATTGGCTATAGCGTGGCTTACGGCGTTGATTTCTATAGTGGGGCAGATGTATTAGCCGCTAAAARYGGCTTYGAATTAGTAAAATTCTTCTTTCTGTTAACGTTTGCTGCAGCAATTCCCGCCATTGTTTCTGGTGGTATTGCAGAACGCGCAAAGTTTAATCCGCAAGTTGGTGCGACATTTATCCTTGTCGGTTTTGTTTACCCGTTCTTCGAAGGCATTGCTTGGAATGGACATTACGGTATTCAGGATTTATTAATCGCGCAATTTGGTTTTGCCTTTCATGATTTTGCAGGCTCGGTTGTTGTACATGCGATGGGTGGTTGGATTGGRTTGGCTGCTGTGATATTACTAGGCGCACGTGCTGGCCGTTATGGTAAAGATGGTCAAATACATGCGCACCCACCATCTAGYATTCCATTTTTGGCATTAGGTGCTTGGATACTGACTGTTGGTTGGTTTGGTTTCAATGTGATGTCGGCGCAAGCGATTCAAGGGATTTCAGGGTTGGTCGCTATCAACTCTTTAATGGCGCTGGCTGGGGGTACACTCGCGGCTGTCGTCATGGGGAAAAACGACCCTGGGTTTGTTCATAATGGTCCACTTGCTGGTCTGGTTGCCGTGTGTGCCGGTTCTGATGTGATGCATCCTTTGGGCGYGTTAGCCACGGGCCTAGTGGCTGGTGCATTGTTTGTTTGGGCCTTTACCATGACGCAAAATCGTTTAAAAGTAGATGATGTATTAGGCGTGTGGCCATTGCATGGTCTGTGTGGTGCTTGGGGTGGACTTGCCGCAGGTATCTTTGGGTGTACTGCGCTAGGCGGCAGAGGTGGTGTTAGCTTTATGTCGCAATTGATTGGGACGAGCTTAGCCATTTTAGTGGCGCTTGGCGGCGGGTTTCTGGTTTATGGATTACTTAAAAAACTAGTTGGCATTCGCCTTAGTCCTGAAGAAGAGTACGATGGGGCTGATTTAACCATACACAAAATTAGCGCTACACCGCCTAGAGATAGTTAATRTAGTGATTTTYTAGCTNAAAAAAGAGGCGCAATGAGCGCCTTTTTTTAATTAACTAACCTAAAGTAAGCTTAGAACAATTCAATTTCACCACCGCTATTATCGTTTTCAGAAAGTATGCCAGAGGCAACGAGTTGCTCATGTAAGCAAACTTGGTTTCTGCCGTTATTCTTAGCATGATAAAGCGATACATCAGCACGATCGATGATGCTTGAAGAAAGATCGAAGGCATCAACTTCAGTGAAACCACAACTGACGGTTACTTTGCCTACTTGTGGAAAATTATAATCAGCAACGGCTTCTCTAAATCGATTTAATACATCAGACATGATTTCATCTGAAGGGCACTGAAAAATACAAAGGAACTCTTCACCACCAAATCGAAACAATAAATCGTTATCTCTGAAACTATTATCCATCAAGCGTGAAAATAGCAATAAGACTTCGTCTCCCATTAGATGGCCGTGCGTATCGTTAACACGTTTAAAGTGATCRATATCGAAAATAGCTAAAAAGGTTGGRTCATYATTTTCRTCTTTGCGTCTTGCTTGCTTATTTTGCAARTTGGCAATAATGCTGTTAATTTGGTGGTCAAATGTTTTACGATTTAGCAGGCCGGTTAACGTGTCACGCTCGTTGTCATTCATCAAGGCAACAAAGTTGTGATAAATTTTAAGAATTTGAATGGTTAAGGCATGGTCATGTGTATTAGCCGTTTCTTCTACGATGATAATGGCTAAAGGTTGTTTTTTTGAGCAGACGATGGGGAATAATGTCAGCCTTTTCTTATTATGCAAAATATTAGTGATTTTTGCCGTTTTTAAGCATTCAGATAGTGCGTCTATTATCTCTAATTCGATGCCTTCATCACTGGCTATTTCTTCGGAATTGGATATTGCATGCTTAACTCTATTGATGTTTCCTGCGCTRTGTAGCGCCAAGTTTTTGACGTCAGCGATAGTGAATAAGGTTTGCGCGAGCGCCAACTCTAACGCACCAGAATCTCTTTCACCCGTTAGCGAAATAACCTTTTCTAAGACAGCGTTTATTTTAGATTGTGCCATATTTTTTAGTTTTTTWWKTTGTTCTTACAATTCATTATCCCAATTTATTTGAAAATCAAATGATTGATTAGCTAGGTTAAATTCACTTAGTTTGCAATTGTGGCACTATCCAGTTAGTGCGACATGTTAAACTGATTGTATGACTTTATTCCATGTGATTATTCCTGCGGCAGGTGTCGGTACACGTATGGAAAATGTATTGCCTAAGCAGTATTTACCGCTTGCAGGTAAGCCCATTATTTCGCATATTATTCAAACGMTTTTTAACAATCCTAGAATTGCGAGYATTCACCTAGCCCTCAGCCCAAAGGATGAGTTTTGGCGTAGTTTAAAGCTGAATGCTGAGAGCCGCCTGCACATTCATTACACTGGGGGAGAGAGCCGTTCAGAGACCGTGCTAAACACGYTAAAAGCAATGCATGTTGACGAAAATGATTGGGTGCTTGTGCACGATGCAGCCAGACCTGGATTGAGAAGTAAATCACTTAACCGTTTATTAGATACTTTAGAAACGGATGARGTGGGCGGTTTACTTGCGATGCCAGTGGCGGATACGATAAAAAGATCTAATGAAGTGAATGCAGTAGAGGAAACGGTTTCAAGGCAAAATTTATGGCAAGCACAAACGCCGCAAATGTTTCGCTACGCAACGCTTAAACGCGCATTAAGTGAATATGATGGTCTTCCTACTGATGAAGCTGAAGCAGTAGAGGCGTTGGGATTTAGCCCTAAGTTAGTGCATGGAGAATTAAGAAACTTGAAAGTGACTTACCCAGAAGATTTGGAATTGTTGGAAATGTTTTACAAAATGGTGATAGTGTTATTGTGCTCAAAAATCTACCTGTAAAAGGTGCTCCTAAACCGATTAAAGCAGGTACCAAGGTTAAGAACATCAGATTAACGGATGGAGACCACAATATTGATTGTAAAATTGATGGGTTTGGATCTATGTCTTTAAAATCAGAATTTGTAAAAAAAGCCTAAAAGCTATCTTTAACTGCTTTCATATCATTAAATCAAACCGATGAAAGCAGCGTCAGTACACGAGTTAAAAAGGGAAATGAAGAATAGCTCTAAAGAAGAGTTGTTAGAACTTTGTTTGCGGTTAACCAAATTCAAAAAGGAAAACAAAGAGCTT
>NVTX01000105.1 GCA_002401735.1 Methylophilaceae bacterium
TATACCATATAAAACTCACCATTCTCTAAGCTCTTACTCAAGCTACTGGAAATCTTAATGGAAGGGCTGAGTTTTGTGTATTCTTCACTGCTATATGCAGAGTAGCCAAGCCCGCCTTTTTTGGCTTCATACATACTACTATCAGCTTGTGCCAATAGTGATTTCATATCGGTTTCTTGTCCCTGGAAATACACGATACCAATCGATATCCCAATATTAATAGTTTCGCCCTGTATGACAAATGGTTCATTGATCGACAAGTTAATCTTTTCGGCAACTTTGCAAGCATCTTCTAGTGAACGCATGTTATACAAAATCCCTGAGAATTCATCGCCACCTAATCTAGCATAAGTATCAGAAGCTCTTGCCAACACTTTTAACCTTTGTGCAACTTGCACAAGCAAATCATCCCCTGCAGCATGTCCTAAAGAATCATTCACATCTTTAAACAAGTTAAGATCCATCATCATCAAAGCAAAAGGTGATTTATCCCGGCGACTAATTAACAGTGCATGCTCAAGACGATCTAAAAATAATTGACGGTTTGGTAGCGTAGTTAAACCGTCATACATGCTTAAATATTCAAGCTTTCGTTGCGCTTCTTTAAGCCTAATCTCCACTTCTGCCCATTTCATGCCAGCAGCAATCACATTCAACAAACTCTCAGCTTGCAACGTATCTTTTTTAATGTAGTCGTATGCACCTCTGCGCATGGCCTCTACCGCGAGCTTTTCATCACCAAGCCCAGTAATCATAATAATTGGACAAGGGGCTTTATCACCATCATTAATTGAAGAGATCAATTCGATCCCATCCATGTCGCCTAGACGATAATCAAGCATGACACAATCAAATGCTTGCTCAGCTAATTTCTCTAGTGCTTCTTTACCAGATTCCGCCTCCGTCATATCATAAGCAGCGCTCGATAGCATCCGCTTAATTTTCTGACGCATCACATCGTCATCATCGATGATTAAAATATTTTTCATGTCAATCCCACATCTACTCGCTCTAATTCCTTTCAGAGCTGGAACGTTTTTGGTTTGATAAATTAAGCAAGTTCACAAAATTGGTGTACTTAGGAAGTAATGAAAACAACCAGTTAAATATGGTTGTCGTATCTTTTAGCATATAACCCGCAATATTTTCATTGTATGCCTTGGCTCTATCGAGATTAGAATCAGATGTGGTCAATACAAAAACCACAGTAGATTCCAATTTGGCATCTTGGCGTATCGTTTCCAAAAACTCAAACCCATCCATCCTAGGCATTTTCAAATCCAGCAATACCACGTAAGGTGCTTTAATTTTCTTTTCCGGATGCTTTTCGTGCAAAATATCAAGTGCGTCTTGACCATCTTCTGCCACAACAACTGGAAACTGCACACCTAGTTTCTTTATGCTACGCATCACATTTTCAACGGCAACATCATCATCGTCAACGAGTAAAATATTCATTTCTAGCGCATCATTTGCAGGTAATGCATCGACTAAATGAGGCATGCTATTAATAATAGTTTCGGCATAAAAATCATTGTCTTTTTCCGCTTTCAATGCTGTCATCATGCGCTCCTTTAATTTGGTAAATTCTAAATTGCCCAATCTCTCATATGGCTGTCATTACATTGGTTAATTCAACTAAAAAATCAACGCAATAAAAACAACCTGAAAGCTTGTATAACATTGTTACGGCAAACTAAAATTAAACTTTAATTAAACATTAAAGTTTGGGAAAAGGAACACAATTTATGGATTTACAACAGTTTGAACTGTTACTTTAATGATTAAAGTAACGGAAATGATTAAAGCAATGGGATAGAACCGTGTGACTAACGAAAGATGAGTAGCTATACTGGCATTGCGACAGTTTCAGCGTAGTTATTCAGCAGAGTGAATAACCTTGAGAACTGTGGCCCAACCATGTTTTTCACCATGTAACCGGCGATATTCTCATTGTAGGCTTTGATTTTATCAGCGTCAGACCCTGAAGTGGTTAATACAAAGACAATCGCTCTATTAAGTTCTGGGTCGCGTCGAACAGCTTCCAAAAACTCAAAACCATTCAAATTAGGCATGTTGAGATCTAACAAAATCAAGAATGGGGCTTCTAACTTTCTAGTAGGATGAGTGCCACGTAAAATATCAAGCGCTATTTGACCATCTTCAGCCACAACAATGGGGAATGTAACCTCAAACTTTTTCATACTGCGGATTACTGATTCCACTGCTACATCGTCGTCATCTACTAATAATATTTGCATTTAACCATCCTTGATATTAAGGAAATCATACCATTATCAATGGGGAAAACCAGTAGTTTAGAATTTTATTTGCTATTTTTTGGCCACAAAATACGAAAGGTACAACCTTCCCCTTCCTTAGAATCAAGTTCAATGCGTCCGCCCTGCGCTTCAACCATTCGTTTGCAGAAAGCCAAGCCCRTCCCTGTACTATTCCCACTTTTAGATCCTGATTTAAACAATAAAAACACGCTCTGCTGATCGGATTCAGCAATACCGGGGCCATCATCTTGGATATCAAATTGATAGTAACTACTTTCTTCACTCATATTAATATTAATGTTGGCATTGACCTTGTCATGATGCTTGATCGCATTTGAAATGAGGTTTCGAATCGCTGTTTGAAGCGGTGTTTTGGTTGATTCGAAAGGTGCAATTTTTCCACTGACTGTCACCTCAACACTTGGCGGGATAACCAGCAACTCTAATATCTCATTCACCATTTTTTCAGGTTCAATTAAGCYAACTAAATCTGATTTTTTACCCGCTTGTGAATATTTCAGCAAATCATCGATGAGCGTCTGCATTCTCTTTACCCGAACACCAATTCTATCTAGATTRTTTTGTATCGATTCAGGAATGTCTGAGCCTAAATCTTCCTGTATCCATTCAGCTAAGTCAGCAATACCTTGAATCGGTGATTTTAGATCGTGAGAGGCAATATGCGTAAAACTATTCAGCTCTTCATTCATTTTCTCTAAAGCTTGTTCGCGACGAGCAAGCACAGCCATCGTCCTTTCTGATTCATGTAACAACTCAACAGTGCGTAAATTAGTTTCATTAAATACACTGGCTGCACGTGCTAAAGAACCAATTTCATCAACTCTGTCGACACCTGGAATTTCAGCYACTGGCTGCCCTTTGGCTAGTTTATTAAACGTTTCGGTTATTAACCTTAAAGGCTTGCTAATATACTTGCCCAGTACGACCGCAATACCGAATGCAATCAATATGTTCAATATACTAGTGTAAATTGCAACATCCTCATTCAACGAGATATCTTTTTCAGCTTCAATAAAAAGCTGTCGCTGTTCCAGTAACGCCTGCGATTTCAACTTCTCGGACAAAATACCCAGTTCAGAAGACTCACCAGCAATGACAATTTTAATCAAAAAGAAATAATTTCTATCCACTTGTGCCGCTTTATTGAAAGTCAATATGACTTGCTTCAGCAAGGTAATAATCTGATTAATTTCCACTTTAAGCGCAGCATTCTTGGCGAGTGTTGCCGCCTCTTGTAGGTTTTTTTCAGCATAAAGTAAGTGTTTCTGCACTTCCTTCTTTTCKACAAACTGATGAGAGCTAAAATAAGCAGAGCTAATTAACTCTGCTTCAGAAATRCCGAGTTGAGATTTCCAAAGGTCTTTGATTAACAACTTGTTTTGTTGAAYGCCGACATGCGTTGAGAGCAAAGACATGGCSTCATTTACCATCCCAAAATCTTTTGCAAGYTYRTTATTGATATAACGATCCCGCAGATTGCGTTGCTCTTCTAAACTTTCAAACTTATGATTAAAATCATYAATCGTCGCTTGCATTTTCCGAAGCAACTCTCTATCCGACACTTTTTTGAAAGTATGCTGCTTAATGAGTTGGTTAATATCTGCGACCAATTCTTTGTGCTTGTCTCGGACTTGTCCTATTGACGCAATATCATGATCATAGCTAAAAGTGAGGATATTGCGTTGCAGCTCTGCAAGACCATGATCAATTTTAAGCATTAAGTTCGTATCAGCGCTCACATGTTTATATTCCGTGAATTGCTGATGAAAATTACGCAAACTGACCACATTGAAAATGGTAAACAATATGCTGACACCCAAAATCAACGAAAAACTTAAAAGTATGCGTCTTTTAATATTTAATGTAGCCATGAGTTTGTACATATTTTTAATATTCTTATAYGATGTTTGCAAAAATGCATGCCAACATTGCAATAAATATTCTTAAAATCGACATTGGTCTAATGTGTTTAATCATGTTAATAACGGAACTATGATGTGTGAACACGCGTTTCTTGTCTTGGCCACAAAACACGAAATGTAGACCCTTCACCGACATCTGATTCAAGCTCAATATTCCCACCATGTGCTTCTGCCATGCGTCTAGAAACGGCAAGGCCTATCCCTGTAGATCCATTTTGTTTCTTAGATAACGATTGAAACAGTTTAAACACGCGTTCTTGTGCAACTTTAGCGATACCAGGTCCATCATCAGACACTTCAAATACGATAAACTCTTTTTGCTGAGAAACGTTTATCGCTATAGTACCCTCTTTTTTATCATGGTGTTTAACCGCATTAGAAAGCAGATTACGTAAAATTGTTTTTAAAGGGGTCTCATGAGTGATGAATGGCTGTACCTTGCCAGAAGTTTYTATTTTAAAACCAGGAGGGAGGTCCTGCATTTCTGATAACTCACTTAATAAAGCATCTGGGTCAACCAGCTGTGTTTCTTCAGATGATTTTCCAGAACGAGAGTATTGCAACAAATCATCAATCAACGTTTCCATTCGTTTAACGCGCACCTGCACTCGGTTCAGATTGTGTTCTACACTCTCAGGGATATCCGTGCCTAAGTCTTCGTTTATCCATTCCATTAAATCTGCAATGCCTCGCAGCRGTGATTTTAAGTCATGCGAAGCAACTGCCGTGAACTCATCCAAATTGTGGTAAGCCTGTTGCAAATCCAGCTCTAAATTTTTACGCTTTGTAATATCAGTATGCGTCCCATGCAGCCACTCGGGTTCGCCACTTTCTGTCCAACTAAGCACCCGACCCCGCGCCTGTACCCATACCCAATAACCATCGTTATGTGCCATTCGGAACTCAGCTTCATACATCTCAGCTTCACCTAAAAGATGCATATTCAGCTTTTCTGTCACGTGCAGCAAATCATTTTTGTTTAATAGATTTTTCCATGTATCTACGGTTTGTGGCCCCAACTCCTCCAAAGAGTAACCCAACATTCCAGCCCATGTCTCGTTAAAACGACATTCACCAGTCACATAATTCCAATGCCATGCMCCCGCTTTTGTTCCTTCAATAACAGCCGCTAAGCTTCCGCGCTCTTCAGACAATGCTTGTTCTACTAACTTCTCTTTTGTAATGTCGTGTATTGTTTGAATGGCACCCATCACCTTTCCATCAACATTCTTTAAAGGCGTTGCATCAAAGACTACATAGCGACGTTTTCCACCTAAATTGTCATACCAACTCTCAGCATTCCAGCTGCCTTTAGCCAGCGCAGACGCACCATGTGTAGAATAATAGTCTTTAGCCGTGTGTGTTAACTTATCTAGTACTAAATCAGCCAAACAAGGACGAGATTCAGAATAAAAGCCACGCCAAGCTTCTTTCCCAACAATGTCTTTTGCTTTTACACCCGTAAGCGCTTCACAAGCCTTATTCCATTGCACCACTWTATGKTSMGCATCAATCATAAAGAATGCAACACTTTGGCTTTCAATCATTTGCTTAATTAATTGCTCTTGCTCTCTTAGAGCGGATTCATTTTCAAGTCGCGCTGWAATATCACTACGAATAGAGATGTAGCGCTCTATTTCCCCATYGGCCCCTCTTACTGGGGATATCACGCTATCAACCCAGTAGATTGAGCCGTCTTTTGCACGGTTGCTAATCTCTGCGCGCCATGGCTGACCTGTGGAGATGGTTTTCCACATCTCACCAAAGAAGGTACTTGGGTGATAGCCAGAATTCACAATGCGGTGGTCTTTGCCCAGCAGTTCTTCTCTGTTGTATTGGCTAATCTCACAGAAGGCGTCATTCACTTCAATTATCGTGCCTTTTGCATCCGTGATAGACATAATAAACTGCGTCTCTATCGTGTTTAGCAGGTCCTTAATTTCTAAGGCTGATCCGTCACTCATCCTTCGAATTTGTTTAATTATTTGTTCTTGTTCTTCAACGTTTCTTTCATTTTCAAGTCGTTTCGTAATATCACTACGGATTGAAATATAACGCTGTGCTTTCCCATCAGTATCTCGCACAGGRGAAATCACGCTATCTACCCAATAGAAAGACCCGTCTTTTGCGCGGTTGCAAATATCAGCGCGCCAGGGCTTACCCGCGGCAATGGTTTTCCACATACCCTTAAAAAAGGCTTTAGGATGGAATTGAGAATTGACAATACGATGATCTTTGCCAAGCAGCTCTTYTCTGCTGTATTGGCTAATCTCACAGAAGGCATCGTTGACTTCAATTATCGTGCCTTTAGCATCCGTGATAGACATAATAAACTGCGTTTCTATCGTATTTAGCAAGTCTTTAACTTCTAAGGCCGATCCGTCACTTAACGTACGGACTTGCGMTTCCTCTTCTCGCATACGCCGCTGTTCTAAAGCAAAGGTCGCCACAATAGCCAGCTGTCTTAATATTGCACGCTGATTRTCATTTAATTGGCCCGGYTTTCGMTCARCCACACACAACGTRCCTACATTRGCRCCATCACTYAATTTRATTGTGACGCCAGCATAAAAACGAATATTATCCTYACCTGTAACAAGCGGATTATCAGAAAAACGTGGGTCTAACGTGGTGTCATTGATTTCCAACAAATCATCTTGGAGTATGGTGTGCGCGCAAAATGCARTATCACGTGAGACATTAGCAGTGCCTAGTTTTCCTACAGATGCTTTTGAGTACTGATGGTCAGTATAAATTAAATTAATAAACGACATAGGCATGTCGCAAGCTAAGGACGCCGTCTCTACGAGCGCATTAAATTCTTTTTCTTCATCAGAATCTAATACATTCAACAAACCCAAGGATTCCAGGCGA
>NVTX01000106.1 GCA_002401735.1 Methylophilaceae bacterium
CCGACAATATTCATTGTCTCCGCATCCGTTACCCGCATGCCTTGGATAAATTCACCTTTTTTGCCGATTTTATCTAACATTTCATTAATTTGTGGCCCGCCGCCATGGACGATGACCGGGTTCATACCGACGAGCTTAAGCAAAACAACATCTTGCGCAAAAGATTGTTTTAAATGTTCATCGGTCATGGCATTGCCGCCGTATTTAATGACAATGGTTTTGCCGAAGAAGCGCTTGATGTACGGCAGTGCTTCCGCGAGCGTTTTTGCTTTTTTGGCAGCTATGGATTCATTAATCATACTGATTGCCTAATAATTTCATCATGGTTAGATTGTATATAAAAGTTAGAGCTTTTTCACAAACACTTTTGATTTTCTTTGTAAGTTATAGATTTTCTTTTTCTCAGTAGGTAAATTTTCAACAGATTGCTCAATAAATCCACGTTCTAAGAACCAATGCTCGGTGCGTGTGGTTAAGCAGAACAATTTTGATAAGCCAAGCTTCTTCGCTTGTATTTGGCAAAAGTTAAATAGTTTATCTCCTCTGCCACTACCTCTATATTGTGGGTCTATGGCTAAGCAAGCAAGTTCAGCCATTTTTTTGTCTGGAAAAGGGTAGAGTGCCGCACACCCAATCGTGCGATTATCATGTTCCATCACGTAAAAACACGCTATTTCCATTTCAATRTGTTCRCGSCCRCGYCKYGCYAATAYACCTTCATTCTCCAGCGGTTCAATGAGTTTAAGWWYRMMAYCNASATMAWCAMWGGTTGCTTGCCGCATTGTTTCTAAAGGCCGTTCCGTCACCATCGTGCCAACACCACTGATGGTAAACAGCTCTTGAATAATGGCGCCATCAATATGACGCGAAATTAAATGGGTGCGTGCCACGCCATGTTCACTCGCTTTTACTGCGGCTTCTAAGTAGTATTCAACATCTTCTGTGAAGTGAATAGGCGCATTATTTTCATGCGCATTTTTTAGCAGATTCTTTGCTTTGTCTGCGGTCATTTCACGTAATAGCTCACCACGTAAGTTTTTAATCCCTTGTGTGTCCATGAGGAAGATTAACTTATCGGCATCTAACGCAATCGCTGCATTCACAGCGACATCCTCTAAGCTGAGATTAAAAGTTTCCCCTGTTGGCGAGTAGCCCATTGGCGACAGTAAAACGAGTTCGCTATCATCTAAACGTTTTTGGATGGCGACTGCATCAATCTTACGCACTTCCCCAGTATGTTGATAATCCACACCATCAATCACGCCTAAAGGCTTTGCCGTGACGAAGTTGCCACTAGCAACGCGTATGTCAGCACCAGCCATAGGCGAGTTGGCAATGCCCATTGAGAGTAATGCTTCAATCTCTACCCGTACTGTGCCATTGGCTTCTTTTACCGCTTCCATGGCAATGTCATCGGTGACACGTAATCCCTTGTGGTAGAGGGGTGTTAAGTTTTCTCTGACTAAGCGTTGTTCAATTTGTGGCCTTACCCCATGTACCAATACTAATCTAACGTCTAAGCTGGCAAGTAGATTTAAATCATGCGATAGCGCAATAAACTGCTGCTCGCTTACTACTTCTCCACCGAAGGCAATCACAAAGGTRCGGCCACCAAATGCATGAATGTATGGCGTAGCAGAACGGAACCAATGCACAAAGTCAGCAGGCTGGGAAGAGCCTGCTTGTGTGGATAAGCTGGTTGATTGCGTCGCGTTGTCCGTATCACTTTCTGCAAATAAGCTGGCTGGGGTCGTGTTTAATGCAGTCGCTATCTTTCGAATTTGTGCTTCAGAAATGCCCAATTCGCCACGCTCAATACGTGACAAATTCCCCGCATCAGAATCGATTGCTTTAGCGAGCGATTCTAGCGTGACTTTTGCGGCCTGACGGCGGCTCCGAATGATGGCACCAAGTTGCATATTGTGTATTTATGTAAAAAATACAATATTTTATGTTAAATTTGCATTTTACGCAAATGTTGCAACATATTTGATGTGCATTTGAGTGTTTAGAAGTCACCCCACAATGCATGCATGCTGGCGATTGCAGCGAGTGCTGCCGTTTCTGTTCTTAAAATCCGAGGCCCTAGTAGGATTGATTGAAACCCATTGTTGGTAGCGATTTCAATTTCATTTGGACTTAAGCCACCTTCCGCACCAATCAATAATTGAATTTCAGATGTAGGTTTGCTAATTTTAGCGAATTGTTTTGCCCCAACAGGGTTAAGTAAAATACGGCATTGGTCTTGTTTAGGGTGTTCGGCAAGCCACTGGCTAAGTGAGCGTGGCGCTGATATTTTCGGCACAAAGGCACGCCCAGATTGTTCACATGCGGAATGGATAACATTCTGCCAGTGGGTAATGCGCTTTGCCATGCGTTCTTTATTCAGCTTGACCACACTACGCTCAGTCGCAATAGGTTGGATATGATTAACGCCAAGTTCTACCGCTTTTTGAATCGTGTAATCCATACGGTCACCACTAGAGATGCCCTGTAATAAGGTAATGTTCAGTGGTGATTCACTACTGACTTCAGTGCCAGCGCCTACTTCAGCAAGCACTTCATTTTTCTTGATAGCGGTTAGCGTGCAAGCATAGTCAAAACCATCGCCATTAAATAAAATGGCGATGTCTCCCTCTGTCATGCGCAACACACGCACAGCATGCGTGGCTGCTGAGTCAGGTAATTTCACGATGGCACCTAGTGCTAATAACTTTGCAGGGCAGTAAAAGCGGTGTTGTGGCATGTGGTAGGGTGCTATAAATGGTAGTATTTTGATTATAAATTGTTTTGGGGGAAACCCTAGGAGATAAATATGGCAAGCATTCATCCGCCAATGTGTGACTTTGGTTGGCAAGCGCCAGATTTTAGTTWGAAAAATGTGGATGGCAACATGTTGTCTCGTGATTTGCTCATGGGAAAAAAGGGTTTATTAGTCATGTTTATTTGTAACCATTGCCCTTATGTTAAGTCGATATTGCCACGTTTAATTACCGATGTGCGAGAGCTGAAAATGTTGGGAATTAATACGGTTGCTATCATGTCTAACGATCCAACTGATTACCCAGAAGACAGCTTCGAGAATATGCAGTTAATTGCTAATGAGATGGACTTTCCGTTTTCTTATTTAATCGATCCAACCCAAGCAATAGCTAAAAGCTATGATGCAGTCTGTACACCAGACTTTTTTGGTTTTAACAATAAAGGTGAATTGCAATATCGAGGCCGCTTTGATGAAAGCCGCAAAGAAACGGCACCAGACAGTACACGAGATTTGTTTTTGGGTATGAAGCAGGTTGCAGAAACAGGGCAAGGGCCTAACGAACAGATTCAGAGCATCGGTTGTTCAATCAAATGGATAGAGTAGCTTGTTAAACGGCAAGGCTTGTTATGTGAATTGGATTAGGTTTTGAAGCTTAATAGTTAACGTCATCATTCCGGAAGTGTTAATTTACGGCGTGTGGGTGGTTGCTGTATTGTCGTTTGTTTCCGGTTTCCACAAGTCACTATAAGTTTCTGATGTGTTTAGCAAATCATCTTCCATCTGCTCAAGCGTATTGCTTGTTGGTTGCATGGAGTTAGGCGTGATGGCGGTAAAGCCTAACCCTAGTTTTCCACCTTTTACGTGAAAGCCGCTTAGCTCTAGAATGGTTGGGAAGAAGTCAAAATGCAACACATGGTCGCGTGTTTTATTGATCTCTTGTCGCGTAATCAGTTTGTTGTAGATATAGCGTTTTGGTATCGAATGTAACTCTGCGGATACAGGGTTCTGCATGGCGAGATGGTCACCCATAATGACAATATTGGTGTCTTTCAAATAACCTTGTTTTTTAACGAAATTAACAAAGTCTGCGACTTGATTTGAAGAGCACTCGATGATGCCGTTAAAGTCTTTAACGCCTTGGGCTTTGCAAAGCKTAGARTAATGSCCATTAGGGCCGTGGGTATCAATAGTGGTRATGGTTAARTTRAAWGGYTGTTTTTGTTTRTGYARTGAMAYKAGCTTAGGCTTAACYTTGGCAAACAAGTCATCATCATATAAGCCCCAGTAATTCATTTCCGCATCTGTTAAATTATCTTTTAATTCTTGACGGCCATATTGTTCATCATAATGGTGGTCATTGAAGAAGTTGCCTTTGCCAGAAAAGCTTAATGCATCACCACCCATGTAAACATTGTAGTAACCATGCTTATGTAGAATATCACCGAGGCATATTGCATTTGGCAAAAAAGATTTGATGTTTTCTCCGACGCCGTTGCCGTCATATAAGGTTAAGCTTTTGAGTGGAATGCCACAGTGAGAAGCTGTAATGCCAGCAATTGTCCAGTGCGCCCCAGGTGCTTGTTGGAAGTAGTCGAAGCTAGTGCCATCAAGATCGTCTAAGCTTTGTAATAGGTTGCGTTTGAAAAGCTTAGTATCTCTATATGAATCCTCTAAGCTCTCGACATAAATTAAGATGAGGTTTTTTGGTTTTTTTAAGCTAATGTCCACCTGTTTTGGATTGAGGTAGTTTTCAGCAAAATAATCTTTGCCAAACTTTTGCGAAATGTGTGTAACAAGTGAAAAGTTGATAGCAAAGAAAGCAAAGCAGCCCAGTAGCGTGTACAAAGGTGCGCGATGGTGAATGAACCAATAAACAATACGACCAAGCTTATGCCAAACGCGATAGAATTTTTGTTTGGGTGTGGTTCCCGCTTTTAAATGGTGAACTAAATGGGTGGCTAAAATCATCTCTAGCAGAAGTAATGCCAATGCAATACATAAAGGGACTAATAAGCTTTGTTGGACGAAGTCGTCGATAAGACGGGTATCTGTATCAACTAAGCCTTGCATGCCAAATTGCAGGTGATACAGGATTTGTTCAATAGAAGGCTTGCCGAAGTTGTTGATAATCCAAAAGCTAGAGAATAAGAAAAAGAAGGCTAACCAATAGGCAAAAAAACGGAGTATTAATCTAATGAAGTGTCTTGGGTTGGTAATAAAGTTGTTTTTATTTTTCAAGGTAATGTCTGTTTTAATTTAGTTAGCAAAGCTGGGGGCGTATTTTAGCATTGCCGAGTAGCGGGTGAAATTGTCGTGCTTATTTATGCTGCTGAACCAATGGTTGTGGGGCTGCCAGCGTATCTGCCATGTAGCATTTCTCGCTTTCTGCCAAAGCCGCTAGTTTTCTGTACGTTGAATCCTGCCCCTTGTAGATTGCGTCGGACTTGTCCGGCACTGGTAAAGGTKGAAAAAGTAGTGTTTTCTTTAGATAGTCGTGCCATGTCGTCAAATGTATTGCGCGACCACATGGTCYCATTTTTGGAGGGGGCAAAGCCATCAAGAAAAAAGGCATCGGCAGTTGTTTCAATTTGCGGCAATACGTCGTTGATATCACCGATCCATAGTGTCAGTTCTACACGGTTGTTGGCACATTTTAATTGGTTGGGCCCCGCTTTTAATTGCGAGTAATCGCTTTGGAGTTGATGTGCATAGTCGTTAAACGCAGGCCAAATCTGGCTTGCTCTCATAAAGTCAGTTGGTGTCAGAGGGTGCCGTTCTATGGAGATAAACTTCAGCGTTGCGTTAGCAGGGGCGTTGTTTAACCAATGCTGAACAGCACTGAAAAAATTAAGCCCAGTACCAAACCCAGTTTCAATAATAGTGAATTCAGTTTCTTGTAATGTTGAAAACCGCTCGCTTAATTGGTTGTGTTGGATAAACACATATTCTGTTTCTGCTAAGCCGTCATCGGATGAGTAGTAAACATCATCGAATTCAAGTGAATAGGGCTGTTGGTTTTTCCATTGAAGTTTGGCAAATTGCATTGTGTAGTCTCAATTGCTGGCGTCTGGTCGGGTTTTGATAGGTGAGTGGATGTTTTAAGCATTGTATAATGCTTTTAATTTATCAAACAATTTGAGGTCGGACATGAGCGAACAAAAACTAAAGTGGGGTATTCTGGGTGCTGCACGAGTTAATCAACGACTGTTGCCCGCCATTATGGAAGCACCGAATTCACAGTTGGTAGCTATCGCTAGTCGTCGCGCAGGCGCCGCAAAAGAAACCTTAGACAAATACGCCCCTGCGACCAATTATCCAAGTGTGACTTGTTACGATGACCTAGAAAGCTTGATTGCGGATGGTAATGTTGAGGCCGTCTATTGTCCAATGGCAAATGAAGAGCACGCAGCGTGGGCACTAAAGGCTATTAATGCGGGTAAGCATGTGTTGATAGAAAAGCCRRYKRCKRYMACSWTWSMSGATRTWSWTGCSATKKRGGMKRCKGCWMARGMRRMWRAWRWGAARGTGATGGWGGGGTWTMWGKATMKYTWCMMTSMGSAKMWYMMRSAKYTSMAKMRGRWRNNATTGASGCAGGCTTGATTGGCGATGTGCTTTCTGCGCGCGCCAGTTTTTCTTTCTTTATGAAGCCTGCCCGTATGTATCGTATTGACCGCAGTATGGCTGATGGTGGTGGTGCGATGTGGGATATTGGGCCTTACGCCATTCATGCCTTGCGCTGGTGCTTTCAAGCGGATGGTTTGCCTGCGGACCCGGAAGCGGTGATTGCACATGCCAAGCTGAATGAGCATGGGGCTGACGTTGTGACCAGTGGTGTACTAGACTTTGGGCCCGATGCAAAAGGCCGTGCACGTTTTGGCCATTTTGATGTCAGTTTTGAGCGCAGTCGTAAAGCGGAGTATGAAATTATTGGGGATAAAGGCTGGATTAAATGCCATAACGCTTGGGCCTACGGATCTGATGTGCCAGTGATCAGCTGGGAAACTGACGATGGAAAAAGCGGTGAAGAAAAACTGCCGATGCGCGATCATTTTAATTTGGAGATTGAACACTTTAGTGATTGTGTTTTAAATGACTTGGCACCGTTGTTAACCTTTGAAGATGCCAAAGGAAACTGTATGGCGATAGAGGCCGTACTGCAGTCAATTTCTACCGACACATAACCTTATGAAATAGAAGATTGTCCATATTATCAACACCATTGTCGGAAACAAGACACCTTGTTGAC
>NVTX01000107.1 GCA_002401735.1 Methylophilaceae bacterium
CAAAAGCAACAGCCCAAAATCACTCAACTGGCAATCATTTAGCACTGACAAATCTGGTCAGCTCATTTTAGAAAATTTTATAAGTAGAAACAACGACGGAAATATTTATGTCATGATCGATTTCAATTCCTCAATAAATCAATCAGCCAAATTTGTATTTGAAACCACTCTGGATTTAAAAGTCTGGAATGAACAGGAAAAAGAATTGTCGCCTGTAAAAAACAAATCAGGAAAATGGGCACTAGGGCGACCAATGCCCCTATCGCGGGATAACTTTTAGATTGTAGCGTGTAATTGGCGAGTAAAGAATAGCCCAAGATTAGTAGTAGAAAACCGATTAAGCGAACATTGAGGTTTTTTTGCGCCATTACTTTGTGCGATTGGTTTGGATGTAATCCGCGAAGTGACGCATAGAGCTAAAAATGGCATGATTATCTTTACTATCAGCACGTAGTTGTAGCCCATAGTGCTTGGAAACAACTAGCGCTATTTCAAGAATATCTATTGAATCTAGCCCCAGCCCATCACCGTAAAGTGGATCATCTAAAGCAATTTCATCTGTGGTTACTTCAAGGTTAAGTGTTTCAATGACTAAGGTTGATATCTCATTGTAAAATTCTTGGGAGGCCGTGTTTGCCATAAAATTATTGTTTAAGTATTTGTATACCGCATTATATTGTGAATTGATAGATCAGCATAGTGTTTGCATTTGCATGGGATGTACTTTGTATCTTCAATGCATGCCCAGTTAAAATAAAGTAAAATATCATTTTATGATGGTGGTAGTTTRGTGGCAGAATGCCACCTAAGTTTAAACCGGAYTTACATCAATCGCTCTAGGAGAAAAAATATGACAACAACACCTCCATGCGTAATGACGTTTGCTGCTACTGACCCCAGTAGTGGCGCTGGTTTGCAAGCCGACATTCTGACTTTRGCCAGCATTGGTTGCCACCCGCTATCTGTCGTTACTGGCATCACAGCACAGGATACGGTTGGTGTCGAAGGTGTGATGGCAGTAGATGCCGATTGGGTTAACGAGCAGGCACGGACTRTTTTAGAAGACGTAAAAGTGTCCGCTTTTAAGTTGGGCGTGCTTGGCAGCGTAGAGAATGTGACCGTTGTCGCGGAAATTATGGCGGATTATCCCGATGTCCCTTTGTTGATTGATCCTATATTAACGTCAGGTCGCGGGGATGAATTAAGCAATGATGAAATGCAGGCGGCAATGTGTGAACTATTATTTCCGCAGGCGACCTTAATCACGCCGAATAGTATTGAAGCGCGCCGGCTAGCATTTTATGATGAAGGGGATGAAATAAAATCGATCGCTTTAGAAGAATCTGCACAGCGGCTGTTAGGCATGGGCACGGAGTATGTGTTTATTACTGGGACACATGAACGCTCAACGGATGTCGTCAATTCATTATATGGTGTGGACGGCTTGATCAAAGAATACCATTGGGAGCGCTTGCCTGGGAGTTACCATGGTTCTGGTTGTACATTAACAAGTGCGATTGCCGCCTGTTTGGCGCATGGTTTAACCATAGAAGAAGCATTACAAGAAGCACAAGAATACACTTGGCAGGCGCTTAAACATGCTTTTAGACCAGGCATGGGGCAGTTTATCCCTGACCGATTTTTTTGGGCGCGCGACGAGATCGAGGCGACGGAAACAGACTTTGACAAGTCATCATCTATCCAGCATTAATGGCTTGTATGCCGTTACGCCAAATGAGCTAGACACCAAATTGCTCGTGGCAAAAGTGGAGGCGGCGCTAAAAGGTGGTGTGCGTTTAATTCAATATCGGAATAAAGCGGCGGGCAAATCACTATTGCTGAGACAGGCAACGGCTTTGTTGGCAGTTTGTCGTGTGTATGACGTACCATTAATCATTAATGATCATTTGGATTTATGCGCACGCATCGATGCTGACGGGCTGCATTTGGGTGCTGCTGATTGTAAGCCAGGACCTGTTCGGCGTTTGCTTGGCGCAGACAAAATTATTGGGGTGTCTTGTTACAACCGGCTGGCGCTGGCGCATGAGGCTGAGGCGGATGGCGCCGATTATGTTGCCTTTGGCGCATGTTTTTCATCAGATACTAAGCCTAATGCGGTCAATGCTCCGCTTAGTTTGTTTACCCAAGCAAAGCAACAATTAAAGGTTCCTGTCGTTGGCATTGGGGGGATTAATATCGATAATGCCGCGCAAGTTAAAGCCGCTGGTGCTGATGCGATAGCCGTCATTAGCACACTGTTCGATGCAAAAAATATTACCACCCTTACCCAACAATTTAATTCAATTTATAAGTAAAGCTCATGACCTCACAAAATCAAATCCTTTTYGAAAAATCGCAACATTTAATCCCAGGTGGTGTTAACTCGCCTGTTCGCGCTTTCCGTAGTGTCGGCGGCACCCCTATTTTCTTTAAAAAAGGSYTGGGTTCTAARTTATGGGATGTRGATGGTAAAGAATATATAGACTACATTAATTCTTGGGGRCCGATGATMSTTGGTCACGCACACCCGGAAGTGATTRAAGCGGTACAAGCGGTTGCAGARAATAGYTTATCTTTTGGTGCGCCGACWGGGTTGGAGCTGGAAATGGCGGAAACCATTAACAAGTTGATGCCWAGYATGGAGCAGRTACGCTTGGTGAGTTCTGGCACTGAGGCGACCATGAGTGCGATTCGTGTTGCTCGGGGGTTTACCGGGCGCGATAAATTGGTGAAATTTGAAGGTTGCTATCATGGCCATGCTGATTCACTGTTAGTCAAAGCGGGATCWGGGCTGCTGACTTTTGGCGAGCCAGATTCTGCTGGTGTGCCAGCAGGAGTGGCCGCCAATACACTAACGCTTGCTTATAACAATGTTGAGCAACTAGAAGCGTTGTTTCAACAATCTGGTGATGAGATTGCTTGTGTCATTATTGAGCCGATTGTCGGTAATATGAATCTAGTGAAACCGACTGAAACATTTCTTAAAGTATTGCGTGATCTATGTACGAAGCATGGAGCCGTGTTGATTTTTGATGAAGTGATGACAGGTTTTCGTGTGCATTTAGGTGGTGCGCAAGCACTTTATGGCATTACGCCAGATATGACGACGCTTGGTAAAATAATCGGTGGCGGCCTGCCTGTTGGTGCTTTTGGTGGCCGTAAAGACATCATGTCAGGTTTGGCCCCATTGGGGAAAGTATATCAAGCAGGAACGCTTTCTGGCAACCCTGTGGCAGTAACAGCGGGCTTAAAAACATTGGAATTAATTCAAGAGCCGGGCTTCCATGACAAACTATCAGCGCAAACAGAAAAGCTGGTTAATGGTCTGATGGCTGCCGCTAAAAAAGCTGGCGTTACCTTTAATGCGCAAAGTGTTGGTGGTATGTTCGGCATGTATTTTAGTGAAGCGTGCCCGACTTCTTTTGATGATGTCATGGCCTCGGATAGAGCGGTGTTTAATAAGTTCTTCCATGGTATGTTGAAGGGCGGTATCTATCTTGGCCCGTCGGCATTTGAAGCGGGATTCGTTTCAGCTGCACATACTGATGCTGACATTGCTGAGACAATTGCGGTGGCAGAAAAAGCATTTCAAGGCGCTATATAATAAAATCGTAACAAAACCCCTCGAAAATTAAGCTATGTGATTGATAGCAAGGRCGTTTAGCGGTATTATTTGGGGTTCCGCTGGACGTTTGGTAATTAAATAATTAGGCAATAGATATGCAAGCCCAGAATACTGTAAAAATGAAAGATTCAAACCAAAATACTGTTAATGCCGCAAAAACTGGYTTAGCACCAAAATCACAAGGTTTGTACGATCGGCGCCATGAAAAAGATGCTTGTGGTGTCGGCTTTGTTGCGCACATTAAAGGCAAAAAGACCCACTCGATTGTTGCGCAAGGCTTGCAGTTGCTCACTAACTTAACGCATCGTGGTGCGACGGGTTACGATCCTAAGCTTGGTGATGGCGCGGGCTTGTTGATACAAATACCTGATATATTTATGCGCGAAGAAGCAAAAAATATTGGGATTGATTTACCTGARGCAGGACAGTATGCCGTTGGTAATTTCTTTTTACCGAAAGATGCTAGAAGCCGTAAAAAATGCGAAGCAATCATTGAAGAAATTATTGCTGAAGAGAATCAGTCTGTATTAGGCTGGCGCAATGTGCCCGTTGATAATGGTAATATTGCCGATGCAGCGCGTGATGTCGAGCCTGTGATGCGACAGATATTTGTGGCTAGTCATGCTGGGGATTCCGATGTGTTTGAACGCAAGTGTTTCGTTATTCGCAAGCGTGTTGAGCATGCGGTAAAGCGTTTAAACATCAATGACGTAGCAGCATTTTATGTGCCTTCTTTCTCAAGCCGTACCATTGTCTATAAAGGCATGTTGCTGGCCAATGAAGTAGGTGTTTACTACACTGACTTGTTAGATGGGCGTGTGACATCTGCACTGGCTTTAGTGCATCAACGTTTCTCAACAAATACTTTCCCATCATGGGATTTGGCACACCCTTTCCGCATGATTGCGCACAATGGTGAAATTAATACTGTGCAAGGCAATGTGAACTGGATGACTGCGCGTCATGAGACCATGAAGTCTGCAGTGCTTGGTGATGATCTAGAGAAGGTGTGGCCACTGATTTCAGAAGGTCAGTCAGATTCAGCCTGTTTTGATAACTGCTTAGAGTTGTTAGTGGCAGGTGGCTACAGTATGCCGCATGCCATGATGATGTTGATTCCGGAAGCTTGGAGTAATAATCCATTAATGGATGAAGATAGACGTGCGTTCTATGAATACCATGCGGCGATTATGGAGCCATGGGATGGTCCTGCCGCCGTTGCTTTTACGGATGGAAAAATGATTGGCGCGACACTTGATCGCAATGGCTTGCGTCCAGCACGCTATTTAGTAACTAGCGGTGATATTGTGATGATGGCTTCTGAAATGGGTGTGATTAAATTCCCTGAAGAGGATATTGTCAAAAAATGGCGCCTAGAGCCAGGAAAAATGTTAATTATTGATATGGAGCAGGGTCGAATCATYGATGATAAAGAAGTCAAAAATGATATTGCCAATGCGAAACCGTATCGTCAGTGGATTGATAAAACACGTTATCACTTGGGTGCGTTGCCGGCACAAAACGCGACGCTTACAATGCAAGCGAGCTTGTTAGATGCACAGCAAGCATTTGGTTTTACGCAAGAAGACATTAAGTTTGTGTTAGAGCCGATGATTGCCAATGGCCAAGAAGGATCCGGCTCAATGGGTAACGATGCTGCATTAGCGGTGCTTTCAAATAAAACGAAGCCATTCTATAGCTACTTTAAGCAACTGTTTGCGCAAGTAACTAATCCACCAATCGATCCGATTCGTGAAGCGATGGTGATGTCATTGGTGACCTTTATTGGCCCTAAACCAAACCTGTTAGCAGTGAATGAAACAAACCCACCCATACGATTAGAAGTCAGTCAGCCAGTCATTAGTCTAGATAGTTTAGAAAAAATTAAAAATATCAGTGCTTTAACGGATGGGCAATATAAATCTATCGTATTGGATGTGACTTATGAGGCAAGTACAGGCTCGGCGGGGATGAAAGCCGCCTTAGATGCATTGCATGATAAAGCTGAGCAAGCCGTAAAAGGCGGATATAACGTGCTGATCCTTTCAGACCGTAATATATCAAAAGATAGGGTCGCGATTCCTGTGCTGCTTGTTTGTTCAGCAACCCATGAGTATTTAGTGAAAGTTGGTTTACGCACGAGTACTGGTTTGGTGATTGATACTGGTTCTGCACGAGAAGTGCATCACTTTGCATTGCTGGCTGGTTACGGCGCTGAGGCGGTTTGTCCTTGGTTAACGTTTGAAACCATCCGGACAATGACAGATGATGCTGAGAAGGCAAATGCCAACTTCGTGAAATCTATTGGCAAAGGCTTGTACAAAATCATGTCTAAGATGGGTATTTCAACTTATCAATCTTATTGTGGTGCGCAGATATTTGAGGCGATTGGCCTCAATAGTGAATTTGTAGAAGAGTACTTCACGGGCACTGTGACACAAATTGAAGGTATTGGTTTAGCTGAAGTGGCAGAAGAGGCCGTGCGTCGGCATCATGCCGCATTTGGTGGTGATCCTGTGTTGGCTAATGCGTTGGAAGCCGGTGGTGAGTATGCGTTTCGTGTGCGTGGCGAAGAGCATATGTGGACCCCAGAAACGGTGAGTAAATTGCAGAATGCAACACGGACCAACCAATATGAYACCTATAARGAATATGCAGCATTAATTAACGAYCAGAGCCGYCGTCATATGACGTTRCGCAGCTTATTTGAAATTAAGCCTGTTGGTCAAYCTATTCCATTAGATCARGTGGAGTCAGCGAAGGAAATCGTTAAACGTTTTGCAACGGGTGCGATGTCATTGGGCTCTATCTCCACAGAAGCACATGCAACCTTAGCCATTGCCATGAATCGTATTGGCGGGAAGTCTAATACCGGAGAAGGTGGCGAAGATAAGAAACGCTTTATCCCAGTAACTAAAGATACAAGTATGTCGCAAGTGTTTGGTAGTGGGCTAATCGAATCGGATGTGGCATTAAAAGCTGGCGATTCAATGCGTTCACGTATTAAGCAGGTGGCTTCAGGTCGCTTTGGTGTGACCGCTGAGTACTTATCAAGCGCAGACCAAATTCAAATCAAAATGGCACAAGGCGCTAAGCCGGGTGAAGGTGGCCAGCTTCCGGGGCATAAAGTTTCGCAATATATTGCTGGGTTGCGTTTTTCAGTGCCAGGTGTTGGTTTGATTTCACCGCCACCACATCATGATATTTATTCAATTGAAGATTTAGCACAATTAA
>NVTX01000108.1 GCA_002401735.1 Methylophilaceae bacterium
TTTAGTAAATGGTAGGCGTGTTTTACAATAAAGGGGTTTGGGCTTGCGGATAATTTAAACGTTGAATCTAAAGTGTACGACATCACCATCGTGCATGATATATTCCTTGCCTTCTAGGCGCATTTTTCCTGCTTCTTGGGCACCTTTTTCGCCTTTGTTTTTGATGTATTCATCGTAAGCAATCACTTCTGCACGAATAAAGCCACGTTCAAAGTCGGTATGAATAACGCCAGCTGCCTGTGGTGCTGTATCACCTTTTTTGATGGTCCAAGCACGCACTTCATGTACGCCAGCGGTAAAGTAAGTTTGTAAGCCCAGCAGGGTATAAGCCGCGCGTATGACGCGGTTTAGGCCTGGCTCTTCTTGGCCTAGCTCTTCTAAGAAGATAGCTTTGTCTTCATCTTCTAATTCTGATATTTCTGCTTCAATTTTTGCGCAAATACAAACGACTGGCGCGCCTTCTTCTTTCCCTAGTGCGATTACTTTGTCTAGGTAAGGGTTATCTTTAAAGCCCGCTTCATCCACATTAGCAATGTATAACACTGGCTTCACCGTAATTAAGCATAACGGTTTGATGAGTTCAAGTTGGTCTTCGTCTAAGTCTAGCGTGCGGACGGCTGCGCCTGTATCTAAGTGTGCTTGTACTTTTTCACAAAGCGCAGTTAGTGCAATTGCATCTTTATCACCAGATTTAGCTTTTTTATTCTCACGTTGAATGGTTTTTTCAATGGTTTCTAGGTCAGCCAATGCTAGCTCGGTGTTAATGACTTCAATATCAGAAAGTGGATCAATTTTACCCGCTACATGCACGACATTGCCATCGTCAAAGCAACGGACAACGTGAGCAAGGGCGTCGGTTTCGCGAATGTTAGCTAAAAACTTGTTACCCAAGCCTTCACCTTTAGATGCGCCTTCTACAATACCCGCAATATCAACCATTTCTACTGTGGCTGGTAACGTACGCTCTGGATTTACAATATCAATAATCGGTTGTAAACGCTGGTCGGGTACTTCCACAATGCCGATATTAGGTTCGATTGTGCAAAAAGGATAATTTTCTGCAGCAATGCCTGCTTTGGTAATAGCATTAAATAAAGTTGATTTGCCTACATTGGGTAAGCCTACGATTCCACACTGCATATTACTGTGCCTTTATAGTTGCGCTTTTCTTCAGCGACTCATTAAATAACTCGCTATTTTAACCTTTTATTGATTTTTATAAAAAACTAACTTAGGCTAAACTAGAATTAAACGCTAAGTACTGTTTTGTTTGGTGGATTGAAAAGGCTTATTAATGTGTACCATAGATAAAATTTTCACGATGTTTGCCTAATGAGAAAAGAAAGAAAAACAAAGAGGAGTGTTCAATACTGGTACGAATTGCTACCATGGCTTTTCTTATTCATCGCATTGCCCATTACTTATGTCGTATGGAATAGCGAGCGTAGTGCAGAGTTTAACGTCAAAAATAATAAGTTTGAATATGAGTTAAACGAAACTGCAAACCAGTTAATCAATCAATTAGCCCTGTTTGAACAATCGCTGCATGCGATTAGAAGTTTGTTTGATGCTTCTGAATTCGTGAGTGAAAGTGAATTTAATGATTTTGTCATGGATATGCTCAATTCAAGGTTTTCTTCTGGCTTACATCAAGTCGGCTTCGCAAAGCTCGTTAATCCAGCGGACCTAAAAACGTATCAATTACTAGAAGCTAAGTTTCAACCAGCACTAATACGTTTAAATCAAGAGTCCCAATCACTGCATGCGCCCATTATTTATATGGTGCCGCAAGTGCTTTCAGATGAGAATTATATTTTTGATGCCTTCGAGAGTAAAGATGTGCAGCAAGATATGGAAGCTTCTGCATTGCATAATAATATATCAATCTCTGAGAATATTATGCTAGATGCGAGCAGGAAATYTGATTGTGATTGCTTGTCTATGATTTTGCCTATCTATAAAAATGCTGGGACGAATAACGGTTTAACAAGGCATAAGGAGAAAAGGGAAGTTTACGGATGGGTATTCTTGAAACTTGACCTGAAAAGCTTTTTTCATAAAACATTAGGAATTAAGAATAATCCTGAGATTAAGTATTCATTGTATAAAGGCTTACAAGAAAACACTTCTCAATTATTGTATCAAAATGTGTTAACTGCTAGCGATAATCAACGTGGAGCTTTAGATTTTTCTGCGCAACAGCATATTGAGGCATATGGGCTTGATTGGGGACTGTTTGCGCATTCATTGCCAACATTTGAAAAAAAGTTAAGTTACCAATACTCAACTAAAATTGGTTTGTTAGGCGTGTTTATCAGTTTTGTTTTGGCGGGTGTTTTGTTTTTGGTGATTGCAAGAATGCGTGCACTACACTCACTTAAGCATATCAATAAGCGCCTTAAGTTTAGTGATGACCGGTGGCGCTTTGCTTTAGAAGGCTCTGGCGATGGCATATGGGATTGGGATATAGAAAACCATCGAATGGTTTTTTCTAAACGCTGGAACCAAATGCTTGGTTATAGTGCCAATGAGTTAGAAGAGACATTTGAAGCCTGGCAAAAGAGAATTCATCCCGAGGATTACACGAGTGTGATGAAGGCGTTAACGGCAACCTTAAGCAATTCGGATACTTACTCAATTGAGTGTCGATTTAAATGTAAGGATGATTCTTGGAAGTGGATTTTAGCTAGGGGGATGGTGGTTCATCGTAACGAACAAAGCGACCCGATGCGGATGGTTGGTACACATACTGACATTTCACAATTAAAAGAGTCAGAAGAAATGATTTGGCAACATGCAAATTTTGATTCTTTAACCGGTTTGCCAAATCGAAGAATGCTTTACTCCCGATTGGAAAAAGAGTTGGAAAAGGCGAATGCTACTGGCCAAAAGCTTGCGTTGTTGTTCTTAGATTTGGATGATTTTAAGGAAGTGAATGATACGTTGGGTCATGACCAAGGTGATATTTTGCTTAATTTAGCTGCCAAAAGGCTGTCATTTAGTCTTTATAATCAAGATATTGTGGCTAGGTTGGGTGGGGATGAGTTTGTGATCGTCATTACGGATGTAGAAACCGACAAGTTGAATAAATTAGATGTGGTTGCACAGAAAGTGCTTAGTGTATTAGATGAGCCATTTACATTGAATAATGAAAAAGTTTTTATATCCTCTAGTATTGGCATTACGATTTACCCAGAAGATGCGACAACAATAGATGGATTGCTTAAAAATGTAGATCAAGCCATGTATGCTTCTAAGAATAGAGGCGGAAATTGTTTTACTTATTTCACATCTAAGATGCAAGATGAAGCCGATAATCGCTTACGTTTATCAAACGATTTGCGTGGGGCATTAGGCAGAGATGAACTCTTTATCGAGTATCAGCCCATTGTGGAGTTGGAAACTGAGCAGGTATATAAAGCAGAGGCTTTGCTGAGATGGCAACATGCGGAAAGAGGGCTGATTGGGCCTGCAGAATTTATTCCCATTGCCGAAAGCACGAGACTGATTAATGAAATAGGTTATTGGGTGTTTACAGAGTCAATTAAACAATGTGCAAAATGGCGCAAAAGTATTGATAGCAGGTTCCAGATTGCGGTGAATAAATCACCTGTTCAATTTCAGAATAATGAACAGAAATGTATGAATTGGTCGCAAGTGCTTTCAGATAATGGATTGGCTGGCGATGCGATTGTCATCGAAATTACTGAGGGCGTATTGCTTGAGGCTTCAGGGCAGGTAGGTACCCAACTGAAGCAACATAGAGAAAATGGCATTCAGATTGCATTAGATGATTTTGGTACAGGCTACTCTTCGTTGTCTTACCTTCGGAAGTTTGAGATTGATTATTTGAAAATTGATCGGTCGTTTGTGGCTAATTTAGAAGAGTCCTCTGAGGATCGGGTTTTATGTAGTGCCATTATTGCGATGGCGCACAGCCTAGGCATTAAGGTCGTTGCTGAAGGAATAGAGACTAAGGGGCAAAAAGATATTCTGTTAGAAGCGAACTGTGATTTTGGGCAGGGCTATTATTTTGCAAGGCCAATGTCGCAATCGCAGTTTGAAGCCTATATTAAAAAATAAAAGGCATCGTCTTTGTGTGATTTTATGATGGTTTTTTCGTATGTAGTTTTAGCATGGCCTGTTCAAATTCACCACTAACTAATAAGTCTAAGACATTAGTGCTTTCGTGGATACCATCATCAATGGCTTTTTGTTCGCCTTTGGTCGGGGCTTTCAGTACATAATTGACGACTTCANTTTTTTGGCCTGGATGGTCAATGCCAACACGTAAGCGCCAATAATTTGGTGTGCCTAATGCCGCGTGAATGTCGCGCAAACCATTATGGCCACCATGACCACCGCCAAACTTTAGTTTAACTTGGCCCGCAGGTAAGTCTAACTCATCATGGATGATTAAGATTTCTTCTGGGCTGATTTTGTAATAATTAGCAAGTGCTGCAACAGATTTTCCACTAGCATTCATAAATGTGGTGGGTTTAAGTAACCATTGCTGATTGTTGAGTTTTCCGGCAAGACCAAACATTTTGGCATCACTATTTAGCTTGCTATTGGTTTGTGCCGCTACTAAATCTATCCACCAAAAGCCTGCATTATGCCGCGTAGCGATATATTTATCGCTAGGGTTACCTAGGCCTACAAATAATTTGATTGCTTTTGTCATGATGTTAGGTTGCTAATTAATCGAACAGTACCAATAAAAACGCGCGTTCTATTACTAGAACACGCGCTATTTTACTACTTATTGTTTACTCAGCATCATCTGCAGGTGCATCACCTTCAGCTGCTTCGCCTTCTCCGGCTTCAGCATCATCGCTAGTAACAACAACTTCTTCTTCAACAGGCGCTGCACGTGGTTTGTTGATCGAGCTAACTGCAGGATCAGTACCATGCGCTAATTGAATAAACTCAACACCTTCAGGTAATGTAATTTCTGACAAGTGGATAGAATCACCCAACTCTAGTTCACCCAAGTTTACTTCAATAAACTCTGGTAGGTTCTTAGCTAAGCAACTTACTTCTGCTTCGTTTAAGATATGACCTACAATACCGCCGCCAGTTTTAACGCCAGGACAAGTGTCCGCATTCGTAAAGTGGAATGGTACTTTCACGTGGATTTTCTCAGTGGCTGAAACGCGCTGGAAATCGACATGTTGAATGGTGTTGCGTACTGGGTGTAATTGGAAATCACGTAATAGCACATCTTCTTTCTTACCATCTAGCTCTAAACTTAAGATAGATGCATGAAAGGCTTCATGACGAAACTCCATGAATAAGGCTTTATAATCAAACTCAAGTGTGATGGCAGGTTTCTCACCACCGTAAACGACACCAGGTACACTGCCAGCGCGACGTAGGCGGCGGCTCGCACTCGTACCTTTTACGTCACGTTTGACTGCTTTAATTTCAATGCTCATTTTATTGCTCCTATAATTTAATACACAAAAATCTGTTATCCGCGACCAGATAACAGGGTTGAAACGATATTGCTTATTCCATAAATAAGGAAGACACAGAGTCTTCTTTACTAATTCTTCGTATGGTTTCTGCTAATAATACAGCAGCACTTAGTTGGCGAATTTTTTTGCAGTTTCTTGATGCTTCGCTGAGTACAATCGTATTAGTGACGACTAGTTCATCTAATTCAGAATTGGCAATACGCTCTGCGGCACTCCCAGATAAAACTGGGTGAGTGGCGTAAGCTAACACTCTCTTGGCTCCCCGCCTTTTTAAGGCAGCAGCAGCTTCGCATAGTGTGTTTGCTGTATCAACCATGTCATCCATAATCACACAGGTACGGCCAGAAACTTCGCCAATAACATTCATGACTTTAGCCACGTTTGGTTTTGGACGACGCTTGTCAATAATGGCTAAATCGGCTCCGAGTTGTTTAGCAGCAGCACGTGCACGAACGACACCGCCAATATCTGGAGAAACGACAACTAAATCCTCATATGTTTCTTTTAATAAATCATCTAGCAAAATAGAAGTTGCATAGATATTATCGACTGGGATATCAAAGAACCCTTGGATTTGGTCTGAGTGTAAATCCATGGTGAGTAAACGATTCACACCAACACTCGTGAGCATGTTAGCCACGACTTTTGCTGTAATAGCGACACGTGCTGAACGAGGGCGTCGATCTTGTCTTGAGTAGCCTAAGTATGGAATTGCAGCAGTAATGCGCCCTGCTGAAGCACGGCGCAACGCATCTACCATCACCATAACTTCCATTAGGCTGTCATTGGTCGGGTGGCTAGTTGATTGCAGTACGAATACATCCCTACCGCGCACGTTGTCTAGAATTTCCAGCATGATTTCACCATCTGAAAAACGCCCAACATCGGCGCGACCAAGCGAGATGCCAAGATTAGACACCACTTCTTGTGCTAATGCTGGGTTGGCATTGCCTGTGAAAACCATCATGTTGCTAGTACCTGCCACATGCATCCTTTTAAAATTTAAAAGCGTGTAAATCACTTAAATCTACACGCTCTTGGTCTATTGAATCTTGGTTGGGGAGGAAGGATTCGAACCTTCGCATGCATGGATCAAAACCATGTGCCTTAACCAGCTTGGCGACTCCCCAAAAACTATTACATTGCTAATTCATACAAAGGGTGGTGATCTAAACTTTTTGCAACGAAGCCTTGTATGTTGTTAGGCTTTTGCGCAAAAATTTTATTTGCCTTTGTTAATGAATCAACTGCTACAAAAACAGATGCTCCTGATCCGCTCATTCGTGCTTGACCATACTGGTTAAGCCATTCTAGGGCTGAAGCAACTGCTGAATATTCTTCACAAACTATCTTCTCAAGGTCATTTCTAAAAAGACTC
>NVTX01000109.1 GCA_002401735.1 Methylophilaceae bacterium
AGCACATTCGCGGCCGTAGGGTTGTCTATCATCGCTAGCAATAAATGCTCTACTGTAATGAGTTCATGTCGATTTTGTCTTGCATCCATAAAGGCCATATGCAGACTCACTTCTAATTCTTGTGCAATCATGTAAATCCTCTTCTCATTTGCGGTTACGCAGGCTCCATCACGCACTGTAACGGGTGCTGTGACTCTTGAGCGCTCTTTAACACTTGATTCATTTTTGTTTCTGCAATATCTTTTGGATATACGCCGCAGATACCTACGCCCTTTGTATGTACTTGGAGCATAATTTGTGTCGCTTGTTCCCGTGTTTTACTAAAAAAATGTTGTATTGTTTCTACAACAAACTCCATAGGAGTGTAATCGTCATTTTTTAGCAAAACTTTATACATATCTGGCAATTTTGTTTTAACTTCACTCGATTCAATTGCAAGATCATCTGTCGGTTGTTTTGTCGCCATTTATTTCTTTAATAATTCCCCAATGCCTATTTTGAGCCATTATGGGGAAATTTCAAGCCCAATGTGAGTAGGGTTTAAAAAAACGGGCGTTAAGGGAAGATTTTGACGTTTTTAACCACTTTATCTTGGGTCTGTATTACTTCTAAGATATGCGTGCCAATTTTGAAGCTTGTGTTTGCCTCTGGGATATCTTGAAAATGCTCTAAAACTAGGCCATTTAACGTGCGTGGCCCATCTAAGGGAAGGTCCAAATTTAGTTTTTTATTAAGGTCGCGTAATAAGCTACTACCATCAACGAGCCAGCCACCATCTTTTTCTTGGAGGAAGCTGCCAATGCGGCTAGGGGATTGGGTTGTAAAATCACCAATCACTTCTTCTAGAATATCCTCTAGCGTAATCAGGCCTTTTAACTCTCCATATTCGTCGACGACTAATGCAATGCGCTCTTTATGCTCTTGGAATTGTTGTATTTGGGTATAAAGCGGCGTGCCAGAAGGGACGAAATAGGGCGCTGAGATGACTTCACGTAATGCATCCTTACTAAAGTCATTTTTTTTATGGTGTGAGCGCAATTGATTCATAACCTTGCGAATGTGTAAGATGCCGAAAACTTCACCATCATCACCTTCCCGCACAGGGAGTCTTGTGTGGTGGCTATTGGCGATACGATCTAAAATGTCATCTAATGGCGCATCAAAGTTAATGATTTCTACTTGCGTATGTGCCGTCATGATGTCATCAATTTCAATTTTTTCCAATTCAAATAGATTGAGTAAAATTGTACGGTGTTTACTAGGTAAAAACTTCCCTGCATCAGTCACAATACTACGTAGTTCATCCATATTTAATGATTTGATGCCATCGCCAAAGTCAATCTTAATGCCCAGTAATTTTAACCATGCTGCTACAAATAGATTAACAAACCACACAACGGGATAAAGCACGCGAAGGAGTGGGTAAAGAATATAACTAACGAAGATACCGACTTTTTCTGCATAGGCAGCCGCAATAATTTTTGGGGATATTTCACTGAAAATGAGAATAGCAAAAGTGACTGAAAGGGTGCTGAGAACCAGTGTCCATTCGCCTTCGCCAAATAGATGAACGGTCATGACAGTGACTAATGTAGCGAGTGCGGTATTAACAAAGTTATTRCATAACAGAATCACACCTAATAACTTGTCTGTTTTAAGGAGTAGTGTGTTGGTTAGTTTTGCGCCGCGATGACCCTGTTTGACCAAATGACGTAATCGATAGCGGTTGATTGACATCAACGCGGTCTCTGACATAGAGAAGAATGCCGAGAGCAGTAGCAATACAGCTAAGGTGCCGAATTGCCAAGAAAGAGGTATTTTGTCCAAGCGAGCGTTAAGTCGTTATGAAGATGGGTTTAGTTTAACCCTAAATGGGCTTGTTGTTAATGGTTTCAATCACTGTACTATTAGGCAACAATCTCACCTTCACCATCATTTTTCTTTTTATCAATGTTGCCGATCAAATTGGCACGGCTAACGCCAAGTAACAAAGCGACTGGGCAAGCAACAAGCACAGAAGAATAGATGCCGAATAAAATACCTATGGTGAGTGCTAACGAGAAGTAATGTAGAACCTCACCGCCGAATAATAGCATTGAGCCTACCATGGTGAGTGTTAACGTATGCGTAATCACGGTGCGAGAAAGTGTACGCGTAATGGCATTGTCGATGACTTCTACCGTGCCTGCTTTACGCATTTTGCGGAAGTTTTCCCGCACACGGTCAAATACCACAACCGATTCGTTCACGGAGTAACCCAGTACGGCCATAATGGCAGCCAGTACCGTGAGGCTAAAGTCCCATTGGAAGAATGCAAAGAAGCCAAGGATAATAATGACATCGTGCATATTGGCAATAATGGCAGAGAGGGCAAAGCGCCATTCAAAGCGCATGGCTAGGTATCCGGCAATGCCGAAAATCACGATTAACAATGCTAGCGCACCACTTTCAAATAGCTCATCACCCACTTGAGAGCCGACGGATTCAACACGGCGTATCTCCACTTGATTGTCAGCAGCTCTTAATGCGGTGCTAACTTCTTCAGAGAGTTGCGCGATAGACAGGTCTTTTTTAATGGGCAGACGAATAAGTACATCTTGACTGGTGCCAAAATTTTGTACAGTAGCCTCGTTTAAACCAATGCCATCAATTGCTTTGCGAATACCTTCTAAGTCAGCGGCATGCGGGTAGCTCACTTCCATCACTGTGCCGCCGGTAAAGTCCACACCATAATTCAATCCGCGCGTCGTTAAAAAGAACACCGCAAGAATAAAAGTTAATAGAGAAATGGTCGTTGTTAGACGTCCATAACTCATGAACGGGATGTCTTTTTTAATTCTAAAAAATTCCATAATATTGGCTCGCTAGTGTCTATTTAATAGTGTTTGACGGGTTAAATTTGCTTAGTTAATCGGCGTTGTGAATCTGACCAATAGAAAGTTTGGCAACTTTACGGCGATAGCCATAAATTAAGTTCACCATGCCGCGTGAAACCATCACCGCACTGAACATTGAGGTCAGAATGCCCAGTACGTGCACAACGGCAAAGCCTTTAATTGGCCCAGTGCCAAACATGAACAATGCAGCACCTGCAATCAATGTGGTGATATTGGAGTCCATAATCGTACCGAATGCTTTTTCATAGCCAATACGGATGCTGGCTTGTGGCGTGTTGCCATCGCGCAATTCTTCTCGAATCCGCTCATTAATCAGCACATTGGCATCAATTGCCATCCCCAATGCTAAAGCAATTGCCGCTAAGCCTGGTAGCGTGAGAGTTGCTTGTAGCATGGAAAGTAAGGCGACCAGTAAGAGTAAGTTAATGGCTAGTGCCGTGACCGATACAACGCCAAATAAACTGTAATATAGCATCATCATGAGCGCGATAGCAGCAAAGCCCCACAAGGTTGAATTGACGCCGCTTGCAATATTCTCTTTACCCATGCTTGGGCCGACAGTACGTTCTTCAATGATCTCCATTGGCGCTGCTAGTGCACCAGCCCGCATCAGCAATGACAAGTCATTTGCCTCTTGTAGGCTGTCCATACCCGTAATTACAAATTTTGATGAAAGCTCCGCTTGAATGGTTGGTGCCGTGAGTATTTCTTTTTTGCCTTTCTCGACTAAAATGACAGCCATTCTTCGGTTAATGCCTTCTCTTGATACTAGCTTCATAGAGCCGGCTCCTTTGGAGTCTAGGCTGACTGAAATTTCAGCGCCGCCACCTTGTTGGCTGGGGATGGGGCTAGCCGAAACTAAATTTTCACCTGAAAAGACCACTCTTTTAGAGACTAGCAGCGGTTCTTCTGTGCGGGAATATAGCAACTCGCTACCAGCAGGGATAATGCCTTTCAGCGCTCTTTCAATCTTTTTCGGGTGATAATCTCTAGCATCGCTACGGGTGCCATGGGCAGTGACCATACGCACTTCTAGTGCAGCGGTACGACCTAAGATTTCTTTGGCTTTGGCGGTGTCTTGCACGCCAGGTAGTTGTACGACAATGCGATCTAAACCTTGTTGTTGCACGATTGGTTCTGCCACGCCAAGTTCGTTAATCCGATTGTGCAAGGTTAGTAAGTTTTGCTTTAACGCAAATTCTTGAATCTGTTTTTGCGCAAAGGGGCTTGGKATGGCGGTTAGTTTGAGGTCTACCCCGCTGCCGCTAGTATCGTAAGTGTAGTCAGGATAGGTGGTATCTAATAGCCTGCGCGCTTTCTCCATTTCAACATCACTCTCGAAGCTCACTTCTACTTTGAGTTTGTCACGCGATACGCCAGTGTAATTAATCTTCTCTGTTCGTAAAGCGGTACGGAAATCACTAACGGTACTCTCAACGGATTTTGTTAAAGCCGCGTCCATATCGATTTGTAATAAAAAATGCACGCCGCCACGTAAATCCAAACCGAGATACATCGGCCTAGCGCCAAGCGCTAATAACCAATCGGGTGTTTGGGAAAGTAAGTTGAGCGCAATCGTGAAATCTTCTTGACCTAAACTTTCAATGAGCTTGTCTTTGGCTTTTAGTTGATCTTCAGGACTGCCAAACCGCACTTTAACGCCAGACGTATCTAGATAAATACCATCAAATTGGATGTCGGCTAACTTAAGCGCTGCCTCTACCTTGCCTAGTAATGCTTGGTCAACTTTAACCGAAGCTTTAGCTGGGCTAATTTGCACCGCTGGAGACTCTCCATATAGATTAGGGACGGCGTATAGCAACCCAATTAGGACTGAGGCTGCAATTAAAATGTATTTCCACGTAGGGTAGCGGTTCATGTTAAGGCTCGCTTAATGCTTAGTATTGATAATGGTTTTTGAGAGTTGGTTTATGCAGACTTCAGCGTGCCTGGTGGTAACAATGTTTGTACCGCATGTCTTTGCACATTGATCACTGTGTTGGCAGCAATTTCAATCGCAATAAAGTTATCACTCACTTTCGTGACTTTCCCTATCACACCGCCTGTTGTAGCAACTTCATCACCTACTTTTAACGCAGCTACCATTGTTTTGTGTTCTTTAGCTTGTTTCATCTGTGGACGAATCAACATAAAGTAAAACAAAACAAAAATAATTAGCATTGGTGCAAGGCTTAATAAATCAGTACCTCCTGCTGGTGCGGCGGCATAGGCGTTAGAAATGAACATGTTGGATTTTCCTAATTATGTAACAACTAAAATTTAAGGCAGGATTTTAACACAGACTCATCAGACATAGCATGATGTGTGCGTTGTATGGGATTCTATCCGAATGTGACGTGATTAAACACCTTTAGATTGGGTGTTGGATTGATTGTTTCAACGCGCGTTTAAAAGATTACGCGGCTTCTTGTTTACTGATGTGGAATACGTTGGTTGGCAGATTTGTTTTTTGCGCAGATGCTTTCGATAAACATTCTTTAGCACAACTCACGCATGCACCACATTGTGCACCAACGCTTAATTGGCGATTCAATGCTTTAATAGTTGTTGCACCAGCGTCAATAGCTTCATACACTTGACGCTCTGTAACTGCGTTACATACGCATACGTACATAGATAAACCCACGAATAGAAACGATACTGAGAATTATTATCGTTTGCGGCCATTTTGTCAAGTAAAACAGCTTGATTTAGACTAAGAAAAAAGCCGCATAAGCGGCTTAATTCATTGATTACTAAATATTTTTAGAATCTAGTCTAGTTTGATTCAGATTCGATATGTGCTTGTAAGTAGTTAGGTAACGTTACATCGCTAATCAATGTTTGTTGTGTTTCTAACCAATCAATCGCTTCTTCACAGGCTTCTAGTAATTCTTCAAATAAATCTCGGCTGACAAAGTCTTGCCTTTCTTCACATAAAGTAATTGCTTTTAATAATGCCGGTCTGTGAATGCTACGCTCACGCTTCAAGTCGCTTGCTAAACATTCCACTACCTCTTCACCAATTTGTAATCTTCCCAAGTCTTGTAGGTTAGGAAGGCCTTCTAAAAACAACACACGTTCAATCACCTTGTCCGCTTCTTTCATCGTGCGGATAGATTGTTTATATTGGTAATCGTTGAGTCTTTCTAAACCCCAGTTTTTGAACATACGCGCATGTAGAAAGTACTGATTAATGGCAGTTAATTCATTTTTTAATACTTCATTTAGCGCGGCTAATATTTTTTTATCTGTTTTCATGTGAATTCCTTATACAGCAGGTGCTTCTTGCATTTGGCTTTGTTGGTAGTTTTCAAGGCCGACTAATTGAATCAATTTAAGTTGTTTTTCAATCCAGTAAGCATGGTCCATCTCTGTGTCATCTAATTGTTTGACTAGCATGTCGCGCGATACAAAGTCTTCAGCTTTCTCGCAAGCTTGGATGGCTACTTTCAAGTGTTTCACTACGCTGTATTCGAGTGCCAAATCATTTTCTAGCATTGCTTTAACATTTTTGCCGATGTTTAAATCATTTCGTTTGGCGACATTAGGCGTTCCTTCTAAAAAAAGAATACGCTGAATAATGAGTTTTGCGTGCAGATGTTCATGTTCAGACTCATGCAACATGTGTGCAGCAAGTTGCGGCAAACCTAAGTCTGATACAGTTTCACCATGAATTAAATATTGATCACTAGCACTCAGCTCACCTGTTAACAGGTGGTTTAAGATATCAATAATTTTCTTGTCGCCTTGCATCATTATTCTCCTGCTGATTAGATGCAGATATGTTACGCGCCTCTATAATGGAAAGCAAGCATTATTTTAACGTTAGTTGTTGATTACAAAGGGAATTTTAATGATAACACCAATGAAAACCATTCGTAATTAGTAGGTGGTTATGTGTG
>NVTX01000110.1 GCA_002401735.1 Methylophilaceae bacterium
TTTCTTCTTGCGTTGGAAAATCTTTAGGTAATCCCATTTTGTTTAAATATTTTAATTAATTGTTGTTGGCTTGTTGTTGGCGATGGTTATTCCCTCGTTAGGCGCGCAAAGAGATATCAGGAATAGGAATGAAACGCAACACCTATTAAACCAAGCAAAGGAGGCATTGATTGGATATGCGGTAGTGAACCGTCATTTTCCTTGTCCAGATACGTCTGATTTTCCGAATGGAGAAGAGAACAGGGTGGTAGCTGCGGGTGTCAATGGTTGCCAAGCTGATGAAGGTATATTGCCTTGGAAAACGTTAGGGATAGAAAATACAGATGCGTGGAATCATTATTTTGGTTATCGAGTAGACGCTACATTTTCTAATGTTGTTGTAGTAACAGGGGCTACATTTGCGATAGATGATGCAGAGGGCGCATCTTTAATCGAACTTAAAGATGAATTGGGTGCTGATTTGGTGAGTGCTGGTAGCCGTCCAGCTGCTGTTGTTTTTTCGCATGGTGCAAATGGGAGAGGTGCCACAAATACCTCGCAAGTAGTTGCGCCAAATAATAAACAACCTTTACCACCAGCAACGGCATTAGATGAAATTGAGAATACGGATGGAGATTTGGTTTTTGTTACTCATCCTCCGACGCTAATAAACTCAACAAATGAGTTTGATGATATGTTGGTTTGGGTGCCGCCTAAAATACTAATTAATCGTATGGTAATTTCAGGTAGATTGCCTTAATGAACGACAACCAACTCCTCCGCTATAGTCGCCATATTTTATTACCGCAAGTCGAATACGCTGGGCAAGAAAAACTGACGCAAAGTCATGCGCTCATTGTCGGTGCTGGGGGCTTAGGTTCTCCTGTCGCGATGTATTTAGCGGCTAGTGGTGTGGGCACATTAACCATCTGCGATTTTGATGCGGTGGATTTAACTAATTTACAGCGGCAAATTATTCATACGACGCAATCTGTGGGTATTAATAAAGCGGTTTCAGCGCAGCAAACGTTATATGAGATTAACCCTGAAGTCGACGTGCAAACGATTGAAGAAAAGTCTACTGAGGAACAACTCACTGCGTTAGTGGGGGCAGCAGACGTCGTGATTGATTGCTCTGATAATTTTGCGACGCGCTATGCGATTAACCGTGTTTGTTTTGAACAAAAAAAGCCACTGGTTTCTGGTGCTGCCGTACGGTTTGAAGGACAAATCACGGTGTTTGATTTTAGAGATGAGGCTAGCCCATGCTATCACTGCTTATTTCCAGATAATGGTGATGACCAAGAATTACGTTGCGCGGATAATGGGGTGTTTTCGCCATTGGTTGGCATGATAGGGACAGCGCAAGCGGCAGAAGCGCTTAAGTGTTTAATGAATGTTGGTGAGAGCTTACAAGGACGGTTGTTGCTTCTGGATGCATTAACAGCAGAGTGGCGCACCATTAAGTTGGCGCGCGACCCTGCTTGTTTAGTTTGTGGTCAGTAGACTATTTTCCACCAATCATGCTTTTTACAGCGCCGACTAAATCGCCAGGCATTACAATAATTTTACTGTTGTTAGAGTTAGACATTTTTTGTAAGGCTTGAATGTAGCGATCACCTAACAGGAACGTAGCCGAGTCCGTATTGTTTTTTGCAGATTCAGTAATAAACTTAATAGATTCTGCAGACGCTTTTGCGCCGACCATTTGTGCTTCTGCATCTTTACGTGCTGCTTCTAAACGTGCTTCTGCATTGAGAATAAGTGCTTCTTTAGCGCCTTCAGCTTCTGTCACGACAGCAACACGTTCACGTTCTGCAGCCGCTTGTTTTTCCATCGCTTCTTGCATGTTCATGGATGGTTTAATGTCTTGAATTTCTACRGACTTAACAGTGAGTCCCCAGTCTAAAGCCTCATCTGCAACAGCATCTTTTAAYTCTGATTTGATGCGATCGCGTGAAGTGAGTGCTTGATTTAAGTCCAAGCCGCCGATAATTGAACGTAAGTTGGTTTGCACCATATTACGCATAGCTTCACGGAAGTTTTCAATCCCGTATACAGAGCGCTCTATATTAGAGACCTTAATAAAGGCGACTGCGTTTGCCAAAATAACGGCGTTATCTGCAGTAATCACCTCTTGCTCWGGAATCTCTAAAATAATATCTTTTGTGGTGACTTTATAACTTACTTTACTCAGCACTGGGTTGATGACGGTTAACCCWGGTTTAAGAATGCTTTTAAACTTACCTAATCTTTCTACCACCCATTCTTCCCCTTGCGGCACAATACGCACGCCTTTAAAAACAGCGATAATCGCTAGAAATATGAGTACTAAACTAAATTCTGTCATGATGTTTTCCTGAAAATTATATAAAATTAAATGGCTTTTATTCTTAAAGAGTTGCCTTCTACMGCTAAGACAGTTGCTTCTGTTCCTTCATTAATGACTTCGTCGGAGACGGCGGTCCATTCGCGATCTCCCATTAAGCCTTGTGAGAAACGTATTTTACCGTTTTGGTTTGGTTCGCAAGTGGTAATTACAGTGCCTACCCTGCCAATTTCCTGGCCTTGTGCTTGCCCTACACGTGAATGCGTTTCGGTTTTTTTGTAGTGTACGCGCCAAATGGCRAGAGAGGTCAGTGATAATACCGCAAACATCATATATTGCGCAGCATGCGGCATATTAGGGAAAAGCCACATGGCGAAAGCAACGCATAATGCGGCAATGCCGAACCATAAAATATCAAAGGTACCGATTGCCATTTCTACAGACAATAGAATTAAACCTAATGCACCCCAAACCCATACAGCATCTATCATAAGGACCCTTTACCACGAAAATTGTGTGGTTATCTTAGCACTCTTTNAKYGTTATTTTTAAGTAAGATGCGTGCCGAGGCGGTAGTTGACGTCCTATTGTGAAAAAAAGTGTAAACTAATTAAAACTATTATAAAAAAACGCTGATGTCTAAATCTTATAAACTKACGATACCTACTGGTCGCGCAGAACGCTTGCAGTATATGAAACGCATGTTCCCACAAGCYGTTGGGACGCACTTAAGTGATGAYTGGCGRGGTGGCCGGCACGAGGCTACTAAGCGCTTAAATAGTATTAAYATTGATACTTATAAACGCAATAAAGATTTTATTAATGGYGCAGTCAGTAAGCTTTCTCCTTATTTYCGTTAYGGGTGTCTCACYTYAAAAGAAGCCATAGATAGCGTTYATAGCCGATTTGGCATTAAGTCAGAAAARTTTGTRTATGARCTGGCGCGYCGYGATTATTGGCGCCGYAAYTGGTATCGCGAAGGGAAYGGGATATTTAATAATATCGAGGAAGCCAAAGTGCCCATYAGCGATAAGCCCATGCCAGACTATGTGCGYCAGATGATTACGGGTTTGCCTTGTATGGATGCCTTTGTCAGAGATTTAATACAAGATGGGTATGTGCATAATCATGCACGCAAGTGGTTTGCCGCTTATATTGTGCACTGGTTAAAAGTCGACTGGAGAGAAGCTGCTGAGTGGTTTGAAAATTACTTGTTAGATGGCAATAAAGCCTCAAACCATTTGTCTTGGCAGTGGGTAGCATCCACTTTTAGTAATAAGCCTTATTTCTTTAATAAAGACGATTTAGCGCGATATACAGGTGAAAAGCACTGTGCTAACTGTCAAGTGAGTTGTCCATTTGATGCCAGTATGGAAATGCTCGAGAAGAAGCTATTTTCTGAAGAGGCGCAGGAGCCATTAATTGCACGTAATATTGCCAAACCCGCATCAATGACCTTTTCAACGCAAACAGCAAATGCTGTTTTTGTACATGATGAGATGCTTTCTGCTGCGCACCCTTTACTTAAAAATTCAATGCCAAAGTTTTTTGTGTTTGATGATAAAGTCCATGGCAAGTGGCCACTTAAACGGCTACAGTTTGTTGCCGATTGCTTGGCCGAGTTGCCAAATGTAGAGACATGGTTAGGAGATACCTACCAAGTATTGGAAGACCGCGGTGTCGGTCAACTAGTGACGCAAAASACCCCTAATYTGGCAGTTAAAAACTTACTAGAACCATTTAAAACRGATTGGCAGCCAGAAGTTAAATTTGTTGATGTTGACGTTAGCGATAAACGACTTAAGCGTTTCTCTCGCTATTGGAGTAAAGTAGGCGAAGAAATTTTTGGTGACGAGTTGTCGAATTAATTTATAGCATGTAGGAGTATGTAGGATGGAGATTTTAATAGTACTAGCCGTTGTWGTTATTTATTTTGTATTTACCTATAACAGCTTGGTTTCCATTAAAAAYAATGTGAGCAAGGCATGGGCAAATATTGATGTGTTGTTAAAACAAAGACATGACGAACTGCCTAAGTTAATTGATGTCTGTAAGCAATATATGCAACATGAACAAGAGACATTGGAAAAAGTGATTCAAGCTAGGTCCGGTGTGGATAATGCGCGGCAGATTCAAGATGTTGCGGGCTTGGCTGTTGCTGAGTCAGCACTGCAAGGTAGTCTTGGRGGCCTGTTTGCATTAGCAGAAAATTATCCCGATTTAAAAGCAGACCAAAGTTTCAATGCTTTGCAAAGCCGAATAACGGGTTTAGAAAATGCGATTGCAGATAGACGTGAGTTTTATAATGACAGCGTGAATGTGAATAATGTACGTGTGCAGCAATTTCCAGATTTGGTTGTAGCAAAGCTGTTGGGATTCAAGGCGCTGAAGTTATTAGCGTTCGCACCTGCTGAGCTAGCGGATGTTGATGTGAGTAAGCGGTTTAATAGCTAGATGTTCAAAAAATGGACTAGCCATTATGTGAACTTATTCACTAGTGGCATTTATTTAGGCCTGCTACTTGCAGGCTTATTTTTTGATGAAAATTTAACGCAAGGCCTTATTCAGCAAAGCTTGTTTGGATTACTCTTGCTCGCTTTATTTGCTTTTGCGTTTAATCTTTGGCGCTATTTGGCCATTGCAAAAGCACCTGTTTCAACCATTGCGGCTGCGGCTCAAGGTTATATTGAGCTGAATGGTGTTGCGACCAAAGAGCCGCCTATCAAAAGCCCCCTGCATGGCGTGCCTTGTGTATGGTTCCGGTCTTGGGCATATGCGCGCGACCATAAAAACTTATGGCGGTTGGTCGATTATAGGCAAAGTGATGCAGTGTTTCAGTTGGAAGATGATTCTGGGGCTTGTACGGTAAATCCACATGGCGCTGAGGTGGTGCACATGCTTAAAAAGACGAGTAATAAGCACAATCATCGTTATGTAGAAGAGTATTTACCTGCTAATAAACCGCTGTATTTAATCGGCCATTTAGATACGCGGCATCATTTCAATAGCGAAGAATCCATTAAAAAAGACATGGGAAAGCTGATTGGTGATTGGAAGGCTAACCCTACCAAAATGATGTTCCGGTTTGACTTGGATCGCAATGGCGAAATAGATCAGGACGAATGGGAGAAAGCACGGTCGCAAGCGCGTGAAGAAGTAGTRCGTCAGCAAATGAACCAAGCGCATACAGGCAGTTTTGAAATTACTGAACCAAGCAATGGGCAGCTGTTTCTATTGTCCGGAATGTCGCCCGATTTTATACGGACAAGCTACCGTTGCTGGGTWATCACGCATCTTGCTGTATTAACAGGCTTATTAATCGCAATGCGTGTACTTTAATGCACCAGCGCTTAGCATTGGCTGTGGTAAAATCACGCGCATATGAATACAACAGCACAAACTCCAGAAAGCACGCTTGACAAACCTTTTGATCCTAAAGCCATAGAAAGTAAATGGTATGACTTTTGGGAAAGTAAAGGCTATTACGCCGCTGGCCTAGACCCAGAAGTTAAAGACAACTTCTGCCTCTTACTCCCACCACCAAATGTTACTGGCACGCTGCACATGGGCCATGGCTTTAACCAAACCTTGATGGATGCCTTGACGCGTTACCACCGTATGCGTGGTGATAACACCTTATGGCAACCAGGTACGGACCATGCTGGTATTGCCACACAGATTGTGGTGGAACGTCAGCTGGATGCGCAAGGGGTCTCTCGTCATGATTTAGGCCGTGAAAAATTTCTAGAAAAAGTGTGGGAGTGGAAAGAGTTTTCGGGCGGTAGCATTACGAAACAAATGCGCCGTATGGGCACTTCGCCCGATTGGTCACGTGAGCGCTTTACGATGGATAAAGGCATGAACAAGGTGGTGACTGAAACCTTTGTGCGCTTGTATAACGAAGGTTTGATTTATCGTGGTAAACGCTTGGTGAACTGGGATGTGAAGCTAGGCACTGCGGTATCTGATTTAGAAGTCGTGCAAGAGGAAGAAGATGGCTCAATGTGGCACATCAGTTATCCGCTTGCCGATGGTTCAGGTCAATTAACCGTAGCGACGACACGACCAGAAACGATGCTGGGTGATGTAGCGGTGATGGTGCACCCAGAAGACGAGCGCTATAAACACCTAATCGGCAAAACTGTCATATTACCATTGGTCGGCCGCGAGATACCAATTATTGCCGACGATTACGCCGACCCAGAACAGGGAAGTGGAGCGGTTAAAATTACTCCAGCGCATGATTTTAACGACTTTGAAGTCGGCAAAAGAGCCAATTTAGAAGTGATAAATATTTTAGATGAAAATGCGCATTTAAATGAAAATGTACCGAAAGAGTTTGTTGGATTAGAGCGATTCGCCGCGCGCGTAGCGCTTGT
>NVTX01000111.1 GCA_002401735.1 Methylophilaceae bacterium
ATTTAACCTCATGCTCGCTGCGGCATTGCTGTGAACCCACAACCGGGCTCCATCATTTCGTAAGTTGACCTGCGTGCCGACTCCAGAAAAAATTAGGTCGGGATACCCCTGTCCTGAGGAGGCATTGATTTTTATGTCATCACGTTTAACGGCGTCAGTAGTTTCTGTGTTACGCCATCTTATGGCTTTTTGCTGCCTGCTTACGGCGTATTATGGCTTGCTGGCCGTTGGTTTAATGGCCAATATAGCTTTAGCAGTAAAGCGCTATTGCCATTAGTCGGCAGTGTAGCTGCTTCAACGATGCTTAGTGAGTTGTTTTCTAGTGGTGGCTTCTATTTCTTTGGTGGCCGTTATGCTGACCCTACTTTTGCAGTATTCGGCGAGCGTTTAATGAAATACTTTCCGCATCAATTAGAAGGCATTGGTTTCTGGTTAGGTGCTGCATTGATTGTGCACATTGTTTTTGCCTATGCTAATGGTGAGAACCGCGCCGAAGCATAATGACTGATCGCGACAAAAATGCGCGCCATAAAGCGCGCATGCTGCGCAAAAAAGACATCATTGATACGGCCATTAAAAAAGCAGACCAAGAAAAAGGTCTGCTTTTGGTGCTGACGGGCAACGGAAAAGGCAAAAGCTCATCCGCATTTGGTATGGTTGCTCGCGCGTTGGGTTACGGTATGAAAGTGGGGGTCGCGCAGTTTATTAAGGGCCGAAGCGACACTGGTGAAGAAGCCTTTTTCAAACAACAAGCTAACGTAGAATGGCATGTGCTTGGTGAAGGATTTACTTGGAACACGCAGGACCGCGAGCGTGATGCGCGCACAGCAGAAGCCGGTTGGGAAATCACCAAAAAAATGCTTAAAAATCCAGAAATTGCTTTAGTCATTATTGACGAACTTACCTACACCATAAAATATGGTTACTTAGATGAAACTCAACTATTAGCTGATATTGCTGACCGCCCGCCTATGCAACACGTTGTGATTACGGGCCGAGGTGCCTCTAAAGCGCTAATTGAAGCCGCCGATACAGTGAGTGAACTGATGGATGTTAAACATGCTTGGCGCGCTGGTATTAAAGCACAAGCTGGTATCGACTTATAATGCAATGCCCTGCTGTACTTGTATCAGCGCCCGCTTCTGGACAAGGGAAAACATTAGTCACTGCAGCCATTGCCCGTACATGGCGCAACCGTGGGCTTAAGGTACAAGCGTTCAAATGTGGCCCTGATTTTATTGATAGTATGGTTTTGCAAGCAGCCACTGGCAACCCTGTCTATAACTTAGATCTAGGCATGTGCGGGCTAGCAGATGGAAAAGCACAACTTTACCGAGCRGCGCAGCATGCGGATGTCATTATCCTTGAAGGTGTCATGGGCCTTTATGATGGCACGCCTTCAACGGCTGACATTGCCAAAGCGTTTAATATCCCAGTCGCGCTTACTATCGATGCTAGTGGGATGGCACAAACATTTGCAGCGGTAACTCATGGGCTTTTCAACTTTGATAGCACCTTACTCAAAGCTGGTGTCATCGCTAATAAAGTTGGTAGTTCGGGTCATGCGGCGATGTTGGAAACGTCTTTACCAGATGACACCCCATGGCTAGGCGCATTAGTAAAAGACGATCAATTTKCGCTACCTGAGCGCCATTTAGGTTTATATTTGGCTGATGAAATCACCAACTTAGACAGTAAAATTGATGCTGCTAGTAAAGCGCTGCTAGAAAGCAGTGAAGTAGCATTRCCTCCCAACGTTAGTTTTGCTGAACCAGTCAAAGACRTCACACCAAAACGACTGAATGGCAAAACGATTGCCATTGCACGTGATGCGGCTTTTTGTTTTATCTACCCAGCAAATATTGATTGCCTGCTGGCGTTGGGGGCAACCCTTATCTACTTTTCATTATTGAATGATGAAGCACTACCTGAAGCGGATGCTTACTGGATACCTGGTGGCTACCCTGAGTTACACTTAGGAGCCATCAAGCAAAATACTGGCATGCGTGCTAGCCTACAAGAAGCTGCAAACAATGCTAAGCCTATATTGGCTGAATGTGGTGGCATGATGGCMTTAAGCCAAASTTTAAACGGCTCARCWACYTTTGGTTTACTACAAGGCAATAGTGARATACAAGCYAAGYTACAAGGTCTGGGTACRCAACATATAGAAAATMAYGACGGRAAAATAGGCGCACACACTTTTCATTATGGAAAGTTTGATACGCCWATGCARCCTAKTRTCACTGCTAGCAGCCAATATAAAACAGGCGAAAGCGTTTATCGTCATCACAATATTACAGCTAGTTTTTTACATTTTTATTTCCCTTCCAACCCACTATTGACTGCACAGTTTTTTACATCATGAGCCAATTCAGTTATCCAGAGCATGAGAAAGAAGCCATTTACAAGGTGATTGCCGAGCGGCGTGATATGCGGCACTTTTTACCCAAGCCTATTGCGCCAGCGTTACTCACGAAGCTATTGCAAGCCGCGCATCAYGCGCCTAGCGTTGGTCTAATGCAACCTTGGCGGTTTATTCGCATTAGTGATGCTGATGTACGCAAAGCGATTCATGCCCAAGTCAATGAAGAACGCATTAAAACGGCGCAGGCCATTGGTGAATTAGAAACGACAGCGCGCATGGATGAATTTATGCGGCTTAAAGTTGAAGGTGTTTTAGATTGTGGCGAATTGCTAGTTGTCACATTATGCGATAACAGAGAAAAACATATTTTTGGCCGCCGTACGCTACCCGAAATGGACATGGCCTCTGCCAGTTGCGCCATTCAGAATTTATGGTTAGCTGCACGTGCAGAAGGCATTGGCATGGGTTGGGTATCATTATTTGATCCGATTAAACTAGCCGAGCTGTTAAACATCCCTAGCGGCGCAAAGCCGATTGCCATTTTATGCTTAGGCCATGTCGATACTTTTTACAAAGCACCGATGCTGGTTGAAGAAGGCTGGGCAAAGGAAAAACCATTAACAGATATGCTAATGGAAAATCAATGGCGAGACGACCAACAGAAATGAACACACTGCCGCAACGTATTATCTGCTTAACGACAGAGACGGTAGAAGTCCTCTATATGCTGGGCGAACAAGACCGCATTGTCGGCATTTCAGGCTTTACTACTCGTCCTGCGATTGCCCGCAAAGAAAAACCTAAGGTAGCTGCTTTTACTTCAGCAAAAATAGACAAAATATTAGCGCTAAAGCCTGATTTAGTACTAGGATTTTCTAACCTACAAGCAGATATCGCCGCTGATCTGATTAAGGCTGGGATAGAGGTCCATGTTTTTAACCAGCGTTCGATTGATGATGTATTACGGATGATACTAACCACGGGCCGATTAGTTGGCACTGAGAACAAAGCCGAGAAAATCGTGCAAAATATACAACAACAAATAGCAGATGTTCGCGAAGCTGCCAAAGCGTTACCACGCAAACCAAAAGTGTATTTTGAAGAGTGGAACGATCCCATGATGTGCAGTATTCGCTGGGCTGCAGAACTCATTGCCATTGCGGGGGGCGAAGATTGCTTTCCAGAGCTAAGCCAGCATCATAGTGCAAAGGATCGCATTGTGACACCAGCACAAGTGCTTGAGCGCTTACCTGATATTATGATTGGCTCATGGTGTGGTAAAAAATTCCAGCCTRATCAAGTATCAGCACGTGAAGGCTGGRCACAAATACCSGCAATCAAGAACAAGATGCTATTTGAAATAAAATCTGTTGATATTCTACAACCTGGCCCATCCCTGTTTACGCATGGATTAAAACAGTTACAAACCATTTTCCAACAATGGGGAAAGACGCAATAATATGTCGGTTCATTTAATACTAGGTGGTGCCCGTTCTGGCAAAAGTYATTACGCCGAACAAGCTGCAATAACCAGCGACTTACCCGTCACCTACATTGCGACAGCGCAAGTCTATGATGATGAGTTCGCGCAAAGAGTCGAGCACCATAAAAAACGCAGGCCTAAACATTGGACAGTGATTGAATCRCCTTTTAACCTAGCMGCCACATTRCGMGARCATGATMAAGCAGGAAGCTGCATCATTGTCGATTGCCTCACTTTATGGCYAGCACAGTGTATTTGTCCAGATTGTACGCCGCCAGAAGGCTGCGACTGGGATAAAGAACGTGCTGCACTAATAGAAACCTTACCTCAACTCAAGGGCACCATCTTATTGGTCAGCAATGAAGTCGGTATGGGCATTGTGCCACTGGGTGAAATTAACCGCCAATTTCAAGATGAACAAGGCAGGCTAAACCAAACAATTGCGCAATTGGCCAATAAGGTAAGCTTTATTGCAGCAGGCTTACCGCTAAAATTAAAGGGATAATGATGGTTGAATTTGAACTCAGAGGTGAATATATCGCCCTATGTGATTTACTAAAAACAGAAGGCATTGCCGAAAGTGGTGGCCAAGGAAAAGCCTTTGTTGCAGAGGGTATTGTGATGGTGGATGGTGAAACTGAATTACGCAAAACAGCTAAAATTCGTGCAGGTCAGATCGTTGAATGTATGGGGCAACAAGTTAAAGTGATCGCTGCCAGCAAAAACTAAACGGGGATATGCGCTGCCAACTTAGTCCAATCTAGATGCTCCTCTAAACTATCTGCTAGTCGATTCAACTCATCCTCTTTCACCTGCGCATAATCAAACGCTGTGGGGGCTTCCAAACCAGCCCACTGCAGCCAAGCAGCGCAAGCTTCTGAATGATCAAAYAAACCATGCATATAAGTGMCTGCTATTTGTTTATCTAGAGAAATAGCACCTTCCGCACGAGTCGTTCCATCATCATCTTCAATCCATAATGCAGGCTGCTTCATCGCTTCTCCAGTACTCACTCCCATATGGATTTCATAACCCGTCATGCTAGCTTCAGCAAAGCTGAGCTTCCCGCTCACCTGCTTAAGCTGCTTTTCTTTTTCTAACAGCGTTTCCATCAGCAACCAACCAAATGCTTGGCATGTGCCTGCYGGKCCTTCTACACCATTTGGATCATGRATSGCATTACCTAACATTTGAAAACCACCACAGACACCCAATAACTTTCCACCGTATCTTAAATGGCGAGTAAACGCTCGCTCCCACTCATAGTCCTTTAGATGCTGCATATCTGCACGCACATTTTTACTGCCGGGCAAAATCATTAAATCAGCTTTGGGGATGTAATCACCTAGCTTAATAAACTGAAAATCGACATCAGGGTGCAGGCGCAATGCATCAAAATCCGTATGATTTGAGATATGCGGCAATACTGGCACAATGACTTTCAGAAGCTTCCCATCCGCATTCTTTTGCGAAATGTTCTTTGAAATAGCATCTTCTGCTTCTAGATGAAAATCATGTAAATACGGTAATACGCCCAGCACCGGCTTCCCTGTCTCCTGCTCCAACCAATCTAACCCCGATTGTAATAGCGCAATATCTCCTCGGAAACGATTAATCACAAAACCAACTACACGTTTCTGCTCGCTTTCCGATAGTAATGCCAACGTTCCCACAATATGGGCAAACACACCACCACGATCTATATCTGCAATTAAAATTACCGGACAATCTGCCGCTTCTGCAAAACCCATATTGGCAATGTCACCCTCGCGCAGGTTGATTTCTGCGGGACTACCAGCCCCTTCCACAATCACGACGTCAGCCATCGTTTTCAACTGATTAAATGCCTGCAAAATCTTGCTAATTTCAATCCTCACACCCGCTTTTTCCGCCGCCAAATGCGGGGCAATATAGTCATTAAAGCAGTACGGGTTAACTAACGCTTTCGGCGCATCAACATTACTAGCGGCAGTAAGCTTCTGCACATCTTCATTCACCCATTCACCATTCACTAACTCACAACCTGCGGCAACTGGTTTCATGCCAATGACTTTTAAGCCTTGAGTGATATATTGCTCAATCAACTGACAAGCCACATGGGTTTTGCCTACGTCAGTATCTGTGCCTGTAATGAAAAATACTTTTGTCATATGCTTTTAATTTAACAGCTTAACGCCTAGCTTCTAGGCCTAAAACTAATGGGAGAAACGCCTAGCCCTAAGTCTTCTTTCGCTTCTGGCTTCCATGCATGAGCGTAAATTACCTCGAAGGTCGCTGGCAACTTTCCATCCACACGAAATTGCTCGTACTGGGTGATTAAGTTTTTCAAGAAGCCTTTACCCGCCAAGCCTCGCCCTCTGCCTTGGGTGGCATTGTGCGCACCAATGGCTTTTAAATCTTGCATCACACCTTTCACATCATCATAGGTTAAGGTGTAGTGCTCAACATCTAACACTGGCGCGTTAAAACCAGCACGGGTGAGTGCATCGCCAATATCATGCATATCGATAAACCGGCTCACATGCGTGTTGCCATTATTACTGGCAGCACGTAGCTCTTTGAGGGTGTCTGGGCCAAATGTACTAAACATTAATAAGCTATTTGGCTTTAATACTCGCCACATTTCTGCAAAGCTTTTATCTAAATCATTACACCATTGCAGTGCTAGATTAGACCAAATGACATCCATACTGGCATTTGTTACTGGCATATTTTCAATATCGGCACAGATCAGCCGTTTTTTGCCAAACACTTTCCGCAATAACGGCTGTTGCGCATGCGTTTTATTCAACATGCCTAGTGCAAAATCCAGTGA
>NVTX01000112.1 GCA_002401735.1 Methylophilaceae bacterium
CCTTCCAATGCCGCCTCGGCTTGCTCCCATGACAACGCCTTGCCTTTGATGTTGAGTTCTGCAAGCAGGTCTTGCGCTTTGGAGAGGGTCCGATTGACCAGACGAATTTCCGGCACGCCGGCATCTGACAGGGCGGCCAGGATCGCGCGGGCCGCGCCGCCTGCGCCCAACAGCAACACACGCTTACTTTGTATTGAAGTCTTTAAATTTTGTTCAATATCTCGCACCAACCCTAAGCCGTCGGTATTATCCCCAGTGACCTTATCATCTTCAAAACGCAATGTATTCACCGCACCCGCATGTTTAGCAAGTGTGTTTAGCTGGGCTGATAAGTCATACGCTTCGAACTTAAAAGGAACGGTCACATTGACGCCCTTATAACCTTCCGCCATCAGTTTTTTAATGGTATCTGCGAAACCATTTAATGGTGCTAATATCGCCTCATAACGAATATCTTGATGCGTTTGCTTAGCAAACATCATATGAATGTTAGGAGATTTACTATGCGCAATGGGGTTCCCTAAAACTGCGTATTTATCCGTCATTGTTACTCAAAAACCTATTTAGTTAGCCCATGGGAGACCAGCTTGACGCCAGCCGTTAATCAAAGTGCGCTGTCTTTCAGCATTCGCTTCACCTTCAAAACCCTCAAGCATGTTGTAAGCTTCTGTAAAGCCTAGTTGTGATGCTAATGCAGCAGCATKGTGTGAACGTCCWCCAGTACGRCACATAAAGATAACCAAAGCCTCTTTATCGACTTGCATCGCTARATGCGAAGGAAAATCGGCATTAGCAACCATCCCAGGATAAAACGCCCACTCAATATTCACAGTACCGGGTACGCGACCGACCAATTCCAATTCAGCGTTGGTGCGGACATCAACCAATATTGCGTGCTGTGTTTTTTGCAAAACATCATAAACCTCATTTGGGGTCAAAGCACCCGCATAAGGTAAACCATTTTCCTTTGCACGGGTTTTTGCACGGGTTAGTAGTTTGCTAATCGCTTCCATTACGCTCTCCAATCATTMCTTTTAAATTAAATTTWAAAAAACACTAAAATTTAATTTATTTAACATACTGAGTATATCGCTATTTTWAAATCTATTTTCAACCTAAATCTACGAAAATAAAAAAGCACTACTTTAGTGCARTTTTACCCGCAACACRCYAYTTTGGTGCNACAKGGCMTGTGCGATTGATRAAAAAGTGGCTCTGRGCCGCTTTTAATCCTTTTTCTAATGGCATAATTCCTGCTAATATTCTGTATTGAATTTTATTTCATAACAATATTTATATTTAAGTTCACACTTATCAATTCATTCAATATTAGGAGATTGTAATGTCCGTAGCAAATGTAATGAAGCTAATTAAAGAAAATGACATTAAATTTGTCGATTTTCGCTTTACAGATACACGTGGTAAAGAGCAGCACACCAGYGTTCCTGTATCAGCATTCGATGAAAGTAAATTTACAGAAGGCCATGCTTTTGACGGYTCTTCTATCGCTGGCTGGAAAGGGATTCAAGCTTCAGACATGCAGCTGATGCCAGATGCATCTACTGCAAACATTGACCCATTTATGGAYGAGCCAACACTCATCTTAACTTGTGATGTGATTGATCCGACTGATGGCAAAGGCTATGACCGCGACCCACGTTCTATTGCAAAACGYGCAGAAGCCTTTTTAAAATCTAGTGGCCTTGGTGACACAGCCTACTTCGGCCCAGAACCAGAATTYTTTGTTTTTGATAGTGTCCAATGGGATGTTGGYATGGGTGGAAGCTCAGTTAAAATCAACTCTGAAGAAGCTGCATGGCAATCTGGCGATACATTTGAAGGTGGTAACACCGGTCATCGCCCTAAAGTGAAAGGTGGTTACTTYCCAGTACCACCAGTGGATTCACTAATGGACATTCGTTCTGCTATTTGCATCACACTAGAATCCATGGGYGTACCAGTAGARGTACATCACCATGAAGTSGGSACTGCGGGCCAATGTGAAATTGGTACAAAATTTTCCAGCTTAGTCCAACGTGCGGACTGGACACAGATTTTAAAATACGCAGTGTTAAACACAGCACATGCTTACGGAAAAACGGCRACATTCATGCCTAAACCGCTATTTGGCGATAACGGCTCTGGTATGCACGTGCATCAATCTGTATGGAAAAATGGCAAGAACYTATTTGCTGGCGACGGCTATGCTGGCTTGAGTGAGTTTGCTTTATTTTACATCGGCGGCATCATCAAGCATGCACGCGCATTAAATGCGATTACGAACCCAAGTACAAACTCATACAAACGTTTGGTTCCGGGCTTCGAAGCACCAGTCAAACTAGCTTACTCTGCTAAGAACCGTTCTGCTGCGATCCGTGTTCCTTTCGTACACGGAGATAAAGCACGCCGTGTTGAAGCACGTTTCCCAGATCCAACTGCTAACCCATACTTAGCCTTCTCAGCACTATTAATGGCTGGCTTAGACGGTGTGCAAAACAAAATTCACCCAGGTGAACCAGCTACTAAAGATTTATACAATCTTACGCCAGAAGAAGATGCAGAAATCCCAACAGTTGCAGAGTCATTAGAACAGGCTTTAGAATCACTTGATCAGGATAGAGACTTCTTAACACGTGGCGGCGTATTCTCTGATGACTGGGTAAATTCATACATAGCCCTCAAAATGGACGAAGTGACGCAAATGCGCATGACACCGCATCCATTAGAGTTTGATATGTATTACAGCTGCTAAGATTCATTAGCGCACCATAAAGGGCAGCTTAGCTGCCCTTTTTTGTTGCTTTCTCGTTGTATATTTCCCATTTATTTAATTCTTATATCATTTAGTCAACCAATTTAGCCCTAACTTCGTTGCTAACACTAACAGTCTCATCTAAACTATTGGTATGCATAAACAATTTATTATTATTTGCACTTATTTAATCGCCTTTTTATTTCCGTTTGCTAGCCAAGCGCAGATATATAAACATGTCGATGTTGATGGGCGGATTACCTATACGAATGTGAAAATAAAAGGTGCTAAGAAATTAGATATAGAACCTGCGGATACAAGTTTTGGCACCCAATCAGGTAAAGAAGAAAGCACTAGACCCACTTCAAAAACAGGCACGCCTAAAAGCTTTCCTAAAGTAGACGCTAAGACACAAAAAGATAGAGACAACTCTCGTAAGCAAATCTTACTGACTGAAATGGAATCTGAGAAAGCAGCACTCGCAAGCGCTAAAAAATCCTATGATGAAGGCGCCTCAAATCCTGAAGTCTACAGAAAGAAAAATGCTGATGGCAGTTCAAGCACTTTCCGCAATGTCAAAAAATACCAAGATAAACTAAAAAAACTACAAACAGATGTAGATGCGCATCAGCGTAATATTGAGCTATTACAAAAAGAAATTGGCAATATAAACTAACTTCTACTGCCTCCCAAAAACTGGCTTATGTTTTGCTTAATATCAAGCATTAACATTATTTAGTGCTAGTATTTAACACATGGTTCAAAAAGTCCCCGCATGCTTTACAGGTTTAGAACATCTTGCCACTTCAGTCATCTTACTGGATGCATCTCAGAAAGTAGTGTACACAAACCCAAGTGCAGAGGCTTTATTTGCACTCAGCGCGACAAAAATAGCCAAGAGTCACATTTCAGAGGTGTTCTTAAATTGTGAAGTTTTAGACATTGCCATCGAACATGCGATAAAAAATGATAGCCCATTTAGGGAGCATGAGTTTGCAATCACAACTGTTCGCCAACAGTCTTTTGCCGTCACCTGTGCAGTCACACCGATAGAGATACAAGAAGCCACAATCCTTTTAGAATTCCAACAAATGGACCAGCAGTTGCGCATTGCAAAAGAAGAACGCATGCTCATTCAACAACAAGCAAATTCTGAACTTTTGCGTAATTTAGCACACGAAATTAGAAACCCATTGGGAGGGCTAAGAGGGGCTGCTCAATTACTAGAACATGAATTACCAGAACAAAGCTTGCGTGAATATACACAAGTCATTATTAAAGAAGCAGACAGGCTACAAAGCCTAATGGATAGGCTGCTAGCACCTCATCGTGTACCTAAGTACGAGCCTACAAACATCCATGAAGTACTTGAACGCGTTAGAAGTCTATTATTAGCAGAATCTCCCAATAATATTTGGGTACAACGAGATTATGATACTAGCTTGCCAGAACTGATTGGTGATAGAGAAAAACTCATTCAAGCAGTGCTTAATATTGCACGTAATGCCGTTCAAGCTTTGTTAGCGAATGGAACGGCAGAAGCTAAAATTACATTTCGCACACGCTCAGAACGTCAAGTAACATTAAGTAGAAAGCGTTATCGTGTGGCCATTAAACTTGAGATTATTGATAATGGTCCCGGTATCCCCGCTGAAATGGTGGATAAAATATTTTACCCATTAGTGACTGGGCGAGAGGGAGGCTCAGGCTTAGGGCTGGCGCTAGCACAAACATTTATTACGCAACATCATGGCATGATTGATTGCAGAAGCAAACCTGGAGAAACCTGCTTTACTATTTTGTTGCCAGTAGAAAGCAGTGTCGTTAAAAATGCAATTATCGAACAATAAAATCAAAGTGAGTAACTAAGCAGATGAAACCAATTTGGATACTAGATGATGATAAATCTATTCGCTGGGTGTTTGAAAAAGCGCTAGCACGATCAGAATTAGCATTTAGAACATTTCCGACCACTGCTGATGCTTTAGAAGCATTAAAAAGTGAGCAGCCACAAGTGATTGTGAGTGATATTCGCATGCCTGGAGGATCTGGTTTAGACTTTCTGACCGAGATTAAACAGAAATATCCAGATATTCCTGTCATCATCATGACCGCCTATTCTGATTTAGAGAGTGCGGTAGCAGCATTCCAAAATGGTGCTTTTGAGTACATAGCAAAACCTTTTGATGTAGACCAAGCATTAGATGTCATTAAACGTGCAGTTGATGAAACGCTACAACAAGGTGTAGACAGTGTCATTCTAGAAGAAACGCCTGAGATTATTGGCCAAGCACCTGCGATGCAAGAAGTATTCCGTGCGATTGGACGGTTAAGCCGCTCACACGCTACAGTACTGATTAATGGCGAATCAGGGAGCGGTAAAGAACTCGTTGCTAGTGCCTTACACAAGCACAGTCCAAGACATGACAAGCCATTTATTGCCATTAATACAGCCGCCATTCCGAAAGATTTATTAGAATCAGAGCTTTTTGGTCACGAGCGTGGTGCCTTTACTGGCGCACAAGCGATGCGACGTGGCCGGTTTGAACAAGCAGATAACGGCACGCTTTTTTTGGATGAAATTGGCGACATGCCTGCCGACTTACAAACGCGTTTATTACGTGTATTGAGTGATGGTCAGTTTTATCGCGTTGGTGGGCATCAACCCATTAAAGTTAATGTGCGAGTTATTGCTGCCACGCACCAAAACCTTGAAGAGCGTGTAAAGCTTGGTCTGTTTAGAGAAGATTTATTTCATCGTTTAAATGTCATTCGTTTGCGCTTACCCGCACTACGTGAACGGAGAGAAGACGTACCGCTACTTGCGAAACACTTCTTGCAACAAAGTGCACTTAGCCTCGACGTAGAAGCAAAAAAATTATCCCCAGCAGCATTAAAATACCTCACTGCTGTTAATTGGAGCGGCAATGTCCGTCAGCTAGAAAATGTGTGCCATTGGCTCACAGTGATGGCTCCTGGCCAAAATGTGGAGGTTGCTGACCTACCCCCTGAGCTAAAAGAAAGTAGCGCTAAAACAACCGCCACCAACTCATGGCAAGATGTATTAGCGCAAGAAGTCGCAGATTCACTTAACCGTGGTGAGACAGGGGTATTAGAAGGTCTTACCAAAGACTTTGAGCGCGTCATGATTAGGAAGGCACTCCAACATACTGATGGCCGTCGTATTGAAGCGGCAAAGCAGCTAGGTATGGGGCGCAATACGTTAACTAGAAAAATTCAAGAGCTTGGGATTGATGGCTAGTTATTTAAACTTTGATTGCTTCAACTCTTCTTATTGGAAAAACACTGTGTTTCTGAGCATCAATTTTATTGATGAAAAAGACTTGAGCTAGTCGTGAATTTTTGAGCGTTTCCCCAAAAAACCTATTTGCACTATGAAAATGCCGACCCTCATATAGTATTAAAGTATTATATACATTATTTACGCGTACGATTTCATCGAACATTTTGTGATAGCCTGTATCCATTACAATATCTCCAGCTCTAAACTTCCTATCGTTCTCGGCCTGTGCCAGTTCATATCTGGCTTGATTAAAAGTCTTATTTTTCCTCCAAAGTGTAGTTCCTGTATTTAATGAGGCGTTAGGCGTTAAATAAATCACAGCAGCAAATATTGTATTTTTATCAGTATGTATTACACCTTCATTATATTTTTCTGTGACACTTTGAAAGTTTGTGGACATTTCCCAACGCATTACATCGTATTCGTTATTATGAAAAATTGATATTAGTTTTTTACAAATCATTTCATGAAGGTTTTTATCTAAATCGACTAAGTCTTTTGTACGTCGACCTGGATAAATATACTTAAAATCTTTCCTTTCATGACAGTAAGTATATTTTTGAGCCAATGCAAACTTA
>NVTX01000113.1 GCA_002401735.1 Methylophilaceae bacterium
TTATTCCTTTATTTTTTACATGGCTGACTGATTCGGATCATGTGAGGCACCACGGGGATATTGAAGAGGTCGAAGCAGAAGAGAAGGGTGCAAAATGAAGCCGTATTTAAAAATAGTCTATTTGATGGTGATGCTAGTAGCGCTGCCAAGTTGTACGGTATTGGGGATTGACTACACACGGCCAGAAAGTGGTCTGCCTGAAAGCTATACAGAGAAAGATGCGCAATCAACAAGTTTGGCTTTGACCGAGGCACATCAGCAATGGTGGACTTTGTATCAAGACGCAGCGTTAAATACATTGATTGAACGTGCATTTAAACAGAACACGAATATCCATTTAGCCGTCGCTAGAATAGAAGAGGCGGATGCTGTTTTACGTGAAGCGGGAGCTGCATTTTTACCGACAGTGGATTTAGGCGCCGATGCTGTTCGGAGCCGCGCAACAGAAGCCGGTCAGTTTCCCGTGTTTGGAGATAACCCGAAGAGCAATTACACGCTTGGGTTGAGTTCGTCAATCACCTTGGATTTTTGGGGGAAACTCAGACGCGCCAAAGAAGCAGCACGAGCAAATTACTTGTCGACAAAATATGCTAAAGACTCAGTGATATGGTCGTTATCTAGTTTGGTTGCGAATAACTATTTCACCGTACGTAGTTTAGATAGCCAGTTARTCGCAACACTAGAAAACCTAAAAATTAGTGAAGARAGCTTRGCCTTAACCAARCGTCGCCAAGAAGGCGGAATTGTTTCTGMRCTAGAYGTGCACCAAGCGGCCTTGTTGCGYGARAACTTAAAGTTRCAAGTRTTAGAACTAGAAAGACTGAGRGCGTTAAGTGAACATCAACTWGCCGTGYTGACAGGGCAGYTAGAYTTAACRATTGARAAAGCAGAMGKGCTTGCATTACCKAYTCCRCCACAGCCRCCWGCAGGRTTRCCCTCTCGYTTGTTAGAAGCRCGACCAGATGTGCAGCAAGCGGAACAAACGATGATTGCGGCGAATGCTAACATCAGTGTTGCTAAAGCGGCTTTGTATCCGAGTATCTCGCTAACAGGTAGCTTTGGTGGCGAAAGTTTAGAGCTGGGCGATATCTTAAAATCAGCAGCAAGAATATGGTCACTAGGTATCGGTCTCAACCTGCCTATTTTTAATCAAAAATTAGATGCGCAAGTGGATCAAGCCACAGCAAAACAAAAGCAAGCTTTAGCCAGTTATCAGGGTGCGATACAAACAGCTTTCCGAGAAGTGAATGACGCATTGGTTAATGTAAGGCAATATAAAGCACGTGAGAGCATTGCACAAAATCAAAAAACCATTGCGAAGAAAATATTAAATGTCGCACAAAACCGCTACCAAGCGGGTTACTCTGCCTACATTGATGTGCTTGATGCACAACGAAGTCATCAACAAGCCACGCAAGCTTTTGTGCAAAGCCGCCAAGCGGTGTTACTTGCCAGTGTTAGCTTATTTAAAGCACTAGGCGGTGGCTGGGCCGATGCAGGCCAATCCGGGGTTGTGCAAAAATAAGCCTGTTTTTTTTTAGATTAGATAAGACATATCCCTGCCTTAATGATTGTTTACGAATCAACACCAAATGGGTGGTTTACATGCGGGTGTAATAGGCGTTAAATGAATGTGTTGAAGAAATAAAAAAAGTAAGAAAAAATAAAACAAGCAGTCTRAAAGGAGTAAATTCCATGCGATTTTCAGCTAAAGCGGCGTTATGGATCGCGTCAGGGGTTTTGCTTATTACGGCGATAGCCGCTCCTCTTTCCCCCGATTTATGGAAGGCTTCGCTAGATAATATTCGCTGGACAGTTGTGTGTGGCGCAATGGCTTATCTTGCTTGGTTAGGGTTTTACGATGGTAATGCCGATGAGCGTAGATACCGACGGTGGTTTTTTCTAGGTACACTACTTTATTTTATTGGCCAGCTTCTCTGGGATGTCTTGTCATACTCCTCTGGCTGGGGAACCCTTGCTTACGTTTCAGACTTTTTTTATTTAATGCTTGGCCCTTGTTGTTTGGTGGGGCTGCTTGTTGCATTAAAAATGCACGTTGAGAAAGTAAAAAAAACGGCAGTGCTATTAGACGTTGCAACCATCACGATTTCAGTGATTGGTTTGGTTCTCGTGTTTTATCTTTCTCATACAAATTCTGATCACTGGTTGCAAATGTCTGTACTGGTTTTATACCCAGTTACGCTACTTAGTGCGGCAAGCCTTGCTATCTTGATTAATCCAATTTTAAAGTTAAAGCCAACAACGGCCAATTATCTTTTTGCTATTGGGTTATTAATGCTAGGTGTGAACTGGATGCAATGGAATGTAAACCTATTAAACGGTGTGCTTGAACCCGGCACTATTCTCAATGCTTCATTTTCAGTTGCCGATTTGTGCATTGGTGTTGGCGCAATGGGTTGGCATTACTCTGCCACAAGTCATTCAAGCTTGATTTTATTTTATAAGCGAATTCAACGTGGCATTCCCTTGGTCGCAATGTTTTTTGGGGTCATGACTTTAATCACTTTGTTTTTGGTAGCCGTTGATCCTGCGGAAAAGATTGTTGCACTAGTGACAGCCTTATGCATGATTACATTAGCCATGACACGGCAAAGCCTATTGCTCAGAGACAGTGAGCTGTTAGTAGAATCAAATGCAAAAGTGGTGGCGTTTAGTGAGCAATATGAACAGCTAGTTAACTATGATGAATTAACGGGCTTACCGAACCGCAGGTTGTTTCAAGATAGGCTGGTGCATGCCATTAATATGGCAGAGAGACATCAGTATGAATTAGCACTGCTATTTATTAATATGGATCGTTTCAAATCGATTAATAATAGTTTAGGGCACGCCGAGGGGGATTTGTTGCTCGCGCAATTAGCGAACAGAATTCAATCTAAATTGCGTGCGCAAGATACCTTTGCAAGATGGGGTGGAGACGAGTTTGTTATTTTAATCGAAAGGCTTGATTCGAGAACACAGGCAGCAAAGGTTGCGAAAAATATTCTTAAATTATTGGAAGAGCCATTTGACTTGCCTAAAAAAGGTAGCGTGTCTATTGGCGCAAGCATAGGGATTAGTTTATTTCCATTTGATGCACATGACCATGCGAGGCTGGTACGCTGTGCGGATTTAGCAACGTATCGTGCTAAAAAGAAAGGCCGTAACAACCATCAGTTTTACACTTCAGAACTGACCTTACAGGCCAAATCAAGATTCAATTTAGATGCAAAAATGCGTAAGGCATTAAAGCTTGGCCAATATGAGCTTTATTATCAACCGATCATGGAATATGAGGAGGAAACAGGAGAAACCACACTGATTGGTGCTGAGGCCTTGATTCGCTGGAATATTAGTGAGCAGGAAGTGATTTCCCCTAATGATTTTATTTTTTATGCGGAAGATAGTGGCTTAATTCTCCCAATAGGCAAGTGGGTGTTTGAACAAGGGTGTCGCCAATTAGCAATGTGGGATGCACAAGGGTTGGAGCAACTGAATTTATCAATCAACATATCCCCCGTGCAACTGCATGACCCGAACTTTATTGAATATGTACGCCGTGCGATGAAAGACTATGGCATAGCAGGAGCGCGGCTAACACTTGAAATAACGGAAGGCGCCGTCATGAAGCAAGAAGATAAGGCGACGGATATTTTGTTGGAGTTAAAATCATTAGGAGTGCGTGTCTCAATTGATGATTTTGGGATAGGCCATTCTTCATTAGCGAAATTGAGGTATTTGCCTTTAGATGAGCTGAAAGTTGATCGCGCGTTTGTTAAAGATATTCCAGACAATAAAGATGATRTGGAAATTGCTTCAATGATTGTCGGGATGGCGAAGGGTTTACGGTTGGCGGTCGTTGCTGAAGGGATTGAAACACAAGAGCAACTCGCCTTCTTTGCAAAAAAAGGGTGTGAGCGATATCAAGGATATTTATTCTCACGCCCGCAATCGGCAGAAAATTTCTCTAAGCTGCTCGAGCTTAAGTACTAGTATCAGTAATGCGTGCGTGTTAATGCGCACGCATCCCAGTTATTGCTCAACATCGCTCACAGTTGTATCATGGCTGCCTTAATATGACTTATTCTGATGGCTGACATCACTAGGAAAGTAAGACAATATGTTGCTGGTTATCTCACCTGCTAAAAACTTAGATTTTGAAACGCCTGCTGTGACTAAAGTAGCGAGTCAACCGCGTTATTTGGCGCAATCAAAAGTGCTGATTGAACAACTTAAAGCCTTTTCAGTACAAGATGTGGCCTCCTTAATGAAGCTAAGTGACAAACTGGCAGGCCTTAACTTAGGCCGTTTTCAATCTTGGTCGACGCCATTTAATGCAGGTAACGCTAAGCAAGCTGCTTTAGCTTTTAATGGCGATGTGTATATCGGGCTTGATGCGGCTACTTTAGATAAAGCAGGTTTTGACTTTTCACAAAAACACTTGCGGATTTTGTCTGGCTTATATGGAGTATTAAAGCCGCTAGATTATATTCAGCCATACCGCTTAGAAATGGGGACAAAGCTCGCCAATGAAGCTGGTAAAAATTTATATGCATTTTGGGGCGACCAACTCAAAGTGTCATTAGAGAAAGAACCTGCCTTGGCCGATAAAGTGCTAATTAATTTAGCCTCAAATGAATACTTTAAAGCAATCAATGCCAAACAGCTRGACGCGCGCGTGATTACGCCTGTATTTAAAGATGCTAAAAATGGGCAATATAAAATCATTAGCTTCTATGCCAAAAAAGCCCGCGGCTTAATGAGTCGCTATATCATCGATAACAAAATAACTGAGCCGGAAGCGATTAAAGGCTTTAATGTTGATGGCTATTATTTAAGTGAAGCAGACTCAACAGCAGATGGCTGGGTGTTTTTGCGAGAGCCTGTTTGAGGATGCGCGGATGAATAGGGGGCCTGTTTTTTTGCTAATGTGCACCATCCCAGTTGTTACTAACGCCAACCTCTGCGAGTAGTGGCACGTCTAGTGTTGCGACATTCTGCATAAGTACTGGCAGCGATTTTTTAACGATTTCAAGTTCAGCTTCGGGCACCTCTAATACCAATTCATCATGTACTTGCATAATGAGTTTGGTTTGCATTTTTTCTTGTTCTAGCCAATTTTGCACCGCAATCATCGCGAGTTTGATTAGGTCTGCAGCCGTGCCTTGCATGGGTGCATTAATCGCTGCACGCTCTGCGCCAGCTCTACGATTACCATTGGCGCTGTTAATTTCCGGCACCCATAAACGGCGGCCAAAATAGGTTTCTACATAGCCTTTATCTTTAGCAGACTGGCGTGTGTCATCCATGTATTGGCGTACGCCAGGGTAGCGAGCAAAGTAACGCTCTATATAGCTAGCTGCGGCACTGCGTTCGATGTTGAGGTTTTGTGCCAAACCGAATGCACTCATGCCGTAAATTAAGCCGAAGTTAATCACTTTTGCAAAGCGGCGCTGCTCGCTTTCCACCTTGTCTTTATCGACACCAAATACTTCTGCGGCTGTTGCGCGATGAATATCTTCACCATTGGCAAAAGCAGAAAGCAGACCTTCATCTTGAGATAAGTGCGCCATGATGCGGAGCTCAATTTGTGAGTAATCGGCAGAAACGATTTGGCTCCCTGCTGGTGCAATAAATGCCTCACGAATGCGGCGACCCTCTGCAGAGCGGATAGGGATGTTTTGTAAGTTAGGGTCAGAGCTGGCCAGCCGACCTGTAATGGCCACTGCCTGATTGTAGCTAGTGTGTACACGCCCAGTTGTCGGGTTAATCATCTTGGGCAGTTTGTCTGTATAAGTAGATTTGAGCTTGGCAAGTCCGCGATGTTCTAATATGACTTTAGGGAGCGGATGGTCTTGGGCGAGTTCTTGCAGCACATCTTCATTGGTGCTTGGCGCACCTTTGGCTGTTTTTTTAATGGGTTTAATGCCTAGCTTACCAAATAAAATCTCTTGCAATTGTTTAGGGCTTGCTAGGTTGAACGGTTGGTCTGCCAGTTCGTAGGCTTTCTTTTCTAGTTCCAGTAGCTTCATACCAATTTCGTTGCTTTGTCTATTGAGCATGCTGGCATCAATAAGTACGCCGTTTCGTTCAATGGTAAATAAAATTTCCATCGAAGGCATTTCAATTTCGCTGTAGATGAAGTTTAGCTTTTCATCTTTTGCCAAGTGCGGCTGCAAGGTTTGGTGTATTTGTAGGGTGATATCGGCATCTTCTGCGGCATATTCGCTAGCTGTTTCAACCGTTACTTCATTAAAGGTCACCTGTTTGGCACCTTTGCCTGCCACATCTTCAAAGTGAATGGTTTCTAAGCCTAGGTGGCGCATGGCAAGGTCACCCGTGGCCGTCTCGGCATCGGCGTGCAGGAGGTCAACCAGGCCCTGGCGCAATCGTTCGGGCTGCCTAAGCCTAGCGGTGCGCTGGTCAACTCGGTGGAGCCAGACAGCCCGGCCGCCAAGGCTGGTCTCAAGCCGGGCGACGTGATCGTGCAGCTTGGCAACGACGTGATCGACCATTCCGGAGATTTGCCTGAGCATGTGGCCGACCTTGCGCCAGGCACGCAGACTTCGCTGAAGGTGATCCGCAAGGGCGAGCCGCTGAC
>NVTX01000002.1 GCA_002401735.1 Methylophilaceae bacterium
AAATTGAAGATTTATTAGAACGGGATCCAATTCAAATTAATGATGAATTAATAAAACACGATTTAGAAAACCGGTGGTACCGGGGGATCAATTAATTCTTGATGTTGAATTTATGGATTAACTCAGCATGCAGAATTCGGATTGTTTTTTCTAATTCAACTTTATTGATGGCCCCTGCTACTTGTGAGAGAGGTAAATGTGTTGTTGCTAGCGCAACGCGCAAACCACCACCAACGAGCATCATGACGACTTGCTGCGTATTGGTTTGTTCAGCGAGAAACTCAGTGTGGCCAGTAAAGGCAATGCCAGATTCGTTAATTACTTCTTTGTGTACAGGTGCTGTAACCATGGCATCGAATACCCCATTTTGACAACCGTCTATCGCAGTGTGGAGTGTATTCAAAACATATTGACTATTGTTAGCATTTAGCTCGCCTGCAATAACAGTTGCCTTGATAGGAACGTGCATGATAGAAAATGCAGCTTCTTTGTTCGCGACTGGCAATAAATCAATGTTGAGTTTAAGTTGTTTTGCTCGCGCTGTTAGCATGCCAACATCACCAATAATGGTGATGTTGGCATCGGTCGGCTGGTTAGCTAGCATTAAGCACAAATCTGGACCAATGCCTGCAGGTTCGCCAGTGGTGATGGCAATGCGTGGAGTAGACTTTTTCAAAGTAAGGTTTTAACCCATTGGGTTATTTAAAATTCATCTTCAAGTCGAAGTTCCACGAATGCACGGTCGCGTAATTCATGCAGCCAATCTTCATAAGCTTCTTCGGCTTTACGGGCGCGTATTTCATTTCGCGCCTTAATACGTGCAGCTTGTTCGGTCATGTCTTGTTTGCGGCGTTCAAGCACTTGAATAATATGCCAGCCGAAAGGTGTGCGTGTTGGTTCACTAATTTCCCCTAAGGCCAGTTCGTTCATGACTTGCTCAAATTGAGGAACCGTATCGCCAGGGTTTACCCAGCCAAGGTCGCCGCCGCTATTAGCCGAACCGTCTTCAGAGTATTGGCGCGCTAAATCTTCAAACTTAACGCCATTATCCAAGCGTTCTTTAAGAGAGTCCATTTTTTGCTTTGCTTCTTGTTCTGAGACAACTTCATTCAGTTTGATTAAAATATGGCGCGTTTTCGTTTGGTCAACAATCAGTGTGGAATCTGCGCTACGCTTGTCTGTTATTTTGATAATATGAAAACCATTTGGGCTGCGGATAGGTTTCGATACCTCTCCAACCTCCATATCCTGTAACAGTTCTAAGAATGCTGACGGAATTTGACTACCATTTCGCCAGCCCATGCTGCCGCCTTCTAAGGCATTGGGTGCATCGGACAAGTTGGCCGAAGCTTGCTCAAAACTTTCGCCATTGTTTAGAAGTGTCATGACTTCTTCCACCTTGATGCGAGCAACTTCTAAATCTTCAGGGGAGCTTTCTTCCGGCGTGCGGATTAAAATATGAGATATCTCATATTCCTCTTGTTGACCGTCTTTACTATTTTCTTGTGTCGTTAAATAATTATCAACCTCACCATCACTCACATTGACGCGTTTGCTGACTTCTAGCTCTTTCAGTCTCGCAATGGTAATTTCATCGCGCATATCTTCGCGAAATTGATTGAAAGCAATGCCGTCATTAGCCAATGCCGCGATGAATTCTTCGCTACCCATGTTGTTTTGTTCCGCAATGCGACCGATGGTTTTATCCAATTGTGAGTCATTGATTTTAATGCCGCGATCTGAGGCTAATTGCAGTTGTAAGCTATCAACAATCAGTCGCTCTAAAATTTGTTTTCTGAGGACATTTTCTGACGGAAGTTCTTTGCCTTGTTTTTCTAATTGCCCAGAAACCGTACGTACTTTATCTTCAAGCTCCTGTTCAGTAATGGCATTTTTATCCACTATGGCGATAATCCGATCCATTTTAATGATGTCATCAGCATTTGCACTGGAAAGGAATATGCTGTTTCCTAAGCATAAGCTAGCAAACAGGATTGTTTTTGAGAGTAAGTTCATTGGGTTAAATGGTTTCATTGATAGTAATTTTGTTGTCTATAAATATCTGGAATTTCGCTAGCACTTAAATATCCAGGGATGTCACGTCTTAATAAATTGAGTGGGTTAGAGCCAATTGAAGCTAGGCCGCCGAGTTCAAGCTGAATGAAAAAGCCATAGTTAGCATCTGCCGTGGCCGTTTCTACACGCTGGACAACTGCTCTTGCTTGCCAACAGCCTGCGTCATACTCAAGACCCGCCAAGCTTTCAATCAGTGTTTTTTCGCGTATGGAATAATTAAATCGACCTACACCATACCATCCATTACTCAACGGCCATTGACCAGATATGTTGATCTGCTCTAAGAATTGTTGAGTGTAGCGGTAGCCAGCATTAATCAGCTTGCCTGGCTCTGGATTATAACGTGCCAATAGGTTGGTCCGCACCATGCCATCATCATTCGTATTGTATTGCCAGAAAGCATCTAAGTTCCATTGGTTAGAAAGGCGTGCGGTCATGGCGGCGATAATATCAGAAGAGTTATCTTCTGATATCGAACTGCCTGGCAGCGTAACTTTTTGGTCGGTAAAATAGTAGCGCTGGCCGATCGTTGCGGCAAAACGTTCCACCCCGGTATTGTTGTCGATCATACGCGTCGTAAAGGCCAGGCTGAGTTGATTGGCATTATTGACCCTGTCATCCCCAGTAAATTGATTTTCACTAAATAAAGTGGTCATATTTAAATCAGCAAGGGCTGAATCAAATACGGGTAGTAAGTCTTGATTTTTATTGGGAATGTAGACATAAAACAAGCGTGGCTCAATCGTTTGCGTATAGCTGTTTTGAACGATATCAACCTCTCGTTCAAAGTACAAGCCGCTATCTAAACTGAAAATGGGAAGTGTACGTGTAGCAGAGTTGTTGCTGACGTTTTGACCGTTGATAGAAAAGTTATTGTCATTTAAATCATAATGGGTCGCGTGCACGCCAAATTTTGGCGTGATAAAGCCAAATGATTGTGTGAATGGGACGCTGATGCTTGGATAGACCGTTAAACGGCTGCCCGTGGCGGCCACTGGCGCATCTTCATTTTGATCAAAGTAAGTCCACTGGCTATATAAGTCTGTTTGAAGGTAATCCCATTCTTTGTCCGCAGTCAATGTCAATTGAGGCAAACGTTCGTAAGGGAAGTTTGTTTCATCCAATGTTTGGTATTTTTGTAATAAACCGTTAAACCGCCACACATCCCCTACATAATCGATACGTCCGGCTTGTGGTAAATTAACGCGACTGGTACTGATGATGCGGGTAGACATGTCAGAAAAGTATTCATTGTCTGAAACTTTTTCAATGTTGTAACCTGCAGACCATCCATTACCTAGCGTGTGCCGGTGACTAATATTGGCAAAGTAGCGTTGAGTATCTGTAAGATCATCATCGTGTAAGTATTCAATGCTATCAATCCCTGAGTAATTTTCGCCAAGGTATCGAAAGGTGCCCCGGAGTTGCGTACCACGTTTGCTCAGGTAACGCAATCCTAAGGTGGCATCTTTATTGGGTGCAATGTTCCAGTAGTATGGGATGGATGTTTCAAAGCCGCTGCGGCTGGTAGAACCGACAGTCGGCGCCAAGAAGCCCGATTTACGTTCATTGTTAAAGGAAAAGCTCATCCAGGGAGAGTAAAGAAATGGCACGCCTTTAAATTCAACACGCGCATGTGTCGCCGTGCCTGATTGTGTATAGGCATCAAGCTCAATTTCACTGGCTTTAATATACCAATCATCCACACCTGCTTCACACGTCGTATAACGTGCGTTAATTAAACGTTTTTTATCTTGCCCTTCAAATAATACTTTTTCAGCATCCGCACGCGAAGAGCTGAACTTAGGGTCAATTGATGCTAACCCAATTGGTTTAGGCGTTTCGCGGTAACTGTCTTGATATAATTTGGGGTTATCTGTTAATACGGTTTGTGTATTGAGGAGCTTGGATTGCGTATAGACAGAAGGRTTRTTRATKGCCTTGATTYTGTCAKGSGTCACTTTTTTCNTTAACGTTACGCTTGCCTCTGTCATTTCGCCGATGCTTTCACTTAAGCGCATTGTTAGAGAGGGGCYGGTAATTTCACTGTCGCCAAGATCTATGCGCGCACTACCTTCCACGGTTAATTCATCGTTGAGAATGTCATATTCAATCGTGTCACCATATATTTTTTGATTGCCTTGGCTAATCATTGCGTTGCCAGTTGCACGCATTTTTCGGTCTAGGTACAAGTCAAGCTTGTCCGCTTCAATTTCAATGGCACCAGCTTGTGGTTCAGGCTGCAGCGATTCAGGCACTTCAAAAAGCTCAAGCGTCATTGTCTCAGCTTGGGCTAGCATGCCTAGGCTCAGTAAATAAACAGTGAGCACATTTGCGATCAGTTTTTTTACAAATGGCTGCAGAATGTTATTAAAATGTTGGCGATGAATGGTCAAGTGAGTTTTAGGTGGTCATTTCTAATGATAAAAAAGCTAAATACAGGTTTGTCTCTGCAAATGATAAAATCCTAAATAATATGATTCATTATTAATCGTTCATAGTGGCCTTTTATCAGGCATCGACAACATTATAAAGCGTAACATCAAATTAAAGAAGGTACTTTGTGGATAGGAAATTACAATTAGAACAATGGCTAGAAGGTGTTTTGGCTGAGAATGCGTTTACTTTAAGTATTGCCTCAGCAGATGCAAGCTTCAGACGCTATTTTCGAGTGCATTTGCAAGATAAGAATTTAATCGCCATGGATGCGCCACCACAGCAAGAAAGTTGCACACCATTTGTCACCGTGGCAAAGYTATTTTCTGAGTGYGGYTTRMATGTGCCSCARGTGRTTGCGCARGATATMGCGCAAGGTTTTTTACTMTTGRRTGACTTGGGTGATGAYACTTAYYTGRMTAAGCTKACWAAAGAKAATGCGCAAGCGCTTTATAGTGATGCAACAGATGCATTAATCAAACTACAGCTTGCTAGTAAACCGAATGTTTTGCCGTTATACGATGAGGCATTGTTGAACCGTGAGATGCAATTGTTTCCRGATTGGTATATTGCGAAACAACTCRATATTAGCTTAGAYGATGAGCAGCAGGCAGTACTTCAACAAACATTTGCGGTGTTAACGCAAAACATTTTGCAGCAAGGACAAGTTTACGTACATCGGGACTATCATTCACGTAACCTCATGTTGTGCCAGAATAATCCTGGCATTTTAGACTTTCAGGATGCTGTTTATGGTGCGGTTACCTATGATTTAGTCTCATTACTGAAAGACGCTTATATTGGATGGGAAGAAGATCAGGTGATTGATTGGGTTGTGCGTTATTGGGAGCCTGCAAGAAAAGCGGGTTTGCCAGTTCCTAGGGACTTTAGTGAGTTTTATCGAGATTTTGAATGGATGGGTGCGCAGCGCCATATTAAAGTGCTCGGTATTTTTGCCAGGCTATCGCATCGCGATGGTAAAGATGGTTATTTAAAAGATATGCCATTGGTGATGGACTATTTGCGTCGCGTTTGTGGACGTTATTTAGAACTGCGACCAATGCTCAGATTGTTAAATACACTTGAGGGCTATCAAGAAAAAGCTGGGTATACGTTTTAATGAGGCTGGTTAAATGAAGGCAATGATTTTAGCCGCGGGTCGAGGAGCGCGCATGCGCCCACTGACTGACCATACGCCGAAGCCCTTGCTGAAGGTGGGAGGTAAACCACTGATTGTTTGGCATATAGAACGCTTGGTTAAGGCTGGTTTTAAAGAGCTAGTGATTAATCATGCGCATTTGGGTCAGCAGATTGAGGAAGCCTTAGGCGATGGTGCTCAATGGGGGGCTCGGATTGTTTATAGTCCCGAAGAAACCGCGTTAGAAACAGCGGGGGGCATTGCAAACGCTTTGCCAATTTTAGGCGATGCGCCATTTTTAGTGGTGAATGGCGATGTCTTTAGTGAAGTAAACTTTTCTCATTTAAAACTGGCTTTAGAAACATCTGGCTTGGTTCAAACTAAGCTAGCACATTTAGTCATGGTCGATAACCCACCTCAACATTCGCAAGGTGACTTTGCATTGCAGGGCGGGATGCTGAAAGAAAATGGGGCCGTTAAGCTGACGTTTTCAGGGGTGGGGGTGTATTTACCCACCTTGTTTCAAGATGTTCCTCGTGGAGAGGCAGCCAAGCTTGCCCCGTTATTAACAGCAGCAATGGGCGAAGGTTTGGTTTCTGGTGAGCATTATCAAGGCGTTTGGCACGATGTGGGTACGCCGGAACGATTAGATGCGCTTGATACATTTGTACGCAATCAATAGAAAGAGATTCAATGGATACTTTTAGCCACGCACTGTGGGGATATGGATTATTTGGTTATAAGCGATATGCATTATTAGCGATATTCTTTGGTGCGATGCCCGATTTAATTTCTTTTGGCGCATTAATGGCCGCGAATGTATTGGATGGCACGATGCACGTGGGTCGACCATCCTTAGAGTCTTTACCCGCATGGTTATTTACAAATTACGCTTTTGGACATAGTTTTGTGATTAGTTTGCCTATCATTGCATTGGTTGCTTTGTGGAGGAAGGGGTTTGCATTTGCGATGTTGGCATGGCCTTTTCACATCGTGTTAGATTTTCCATTCCATACCAAAGCTTATTTTGCCACGCCAATCTTTTGGCCAATTTCAGACTTTAGTATTGATGGTATTTCGTGGTCGCATTGGTATATTTGGTGGCCGAATGTTGCGGGTATTTTGATTCTTCTTTTTTATCGATATCGACAAAAGAAAAGATATCGAAGGTAATAACATTCGTCAACGGTTTTAAATGTGAGATGAACGGAACCTTACGAACAAATTGTGACCAAATAAGCTAAAATGGTTTGAGAAATAACGGATTAATGTTGAGGGTTTAATTTGAGTTTTCCTATCCAAGAATGTAGTGCCAGACGCCAACAGTTAATGACTGCGATGGGAGAAGGGGTTGCCATAATTCCCACTGCACCAGAAGTGGTGCGTAATCGCGATAGTCATTATCCATATCGGTTTGATAGTTATTTCTACTATTTAACCGGATTTACAGAGCCTGAAGCCTTGCTGATGCTGATAGCAGGAAAAACCCCTAAAAGTATTTTATTTTGCCGCGACAAAAATAAAGAGCGAGAAATTTGGGATGGGTTTCGCTACGGCGCAGAAGCTGCTAAAACTGAATTTGGGTTTGATGAAACCTATACTATTGATCAGTTAGATGTGGTTGTCCCTAAATTGCTGGGAAATCAACCTAAGCTGCATTTCAGTTTAGGTGCTGATACACAATGGGACACCAAAGTGATTAACTGGTTAAGTGGCTTGCGTGAACAAGGGCGTATGGGCATTAGCACGCCAGATGAAATGGCGGATGTTCGGAAGTTGGTCGATGAACTGCGCTTAGTCAAAACCCCTTATGAATTGGGGTTAATGCAACGGTCTGCGGACATTGCTGCAGGGGCCCATTTGCGTGCTATGCAAAAAGTTAAAGTAGGCAAGATGGAAAATGAAATAGAAGCTGAATTTTTGCATGAGTTCTATCGCAAAGGTGCACAAGCGCCTGCTTATACCAGTATCGTTGCGGGTGGAAAAAACGCTTGTACACTGCACTACAATGCTAATAATTGCTTGCTCAATGACGGTGATTTGCTATTGATTGACGCAGGTTGTGAACTAGATGGCTATGCCTCCGATATTACGCGAACATTCCCCGTGAATGGGCAATTCACTGCTGCGCAAAAAGACATCTATGAACTGGTGCTTGCTGCACAAGTAGCCGCCATTGACAAAGTAAACCCAAAAAACCACTGGAATGCACCGCATGAAGCGGCTTTGCAAGTATTGGTACAAGGGTTTATTGATGCTGGATTATGCCAAGGGACCGTAGATGAAGTGCTGGAGAATGGTAGTTACCGCCAGTTTTATATGCATCGGACTGGTCATTGGTTAGGTTTGGATGTGCATGATGCTGGCGAGTATAAAAACAAGGCCGGCGATTGGCGCATGTTGCAAGCTGGCAACGTCCTCACGGTGGAGCCCGGTTGTTATATTCGCCCAGCCGATAATGTCCCTGAACATTTTTGGAATATTGGCATTCGGATTGAGGATGATGTCGCGGTGACGAAAACTGGCTGCGAAGTGCTTACCAAAGCAGCGCCTAAAACGGTGGTAGAGATTGAAGCATGTATGGCGGATGTGCGTAGTGGTTAAACACAGTGAAAACCAAGCGCTCATTATCGTTGGTGGAGGGCCGGTAGGATTGGTGCTTGCTTTGGCAATGCAGCAGAGAGGGTTGCCTGTTAACGTATTGGAAGCACGAAAAAAAGGTGCTGCCTATCAGGATAAACGCGCGCTCGCACTTTCGTACGGTACAAAAATGATTCTAGAAAAGCTGGGTGTTTGGGCGAATGTTGAATCACAAACGACCGCGATTCACACCATTCATGTATCTCAACGTGGAAGTCTGGGACGCACTAAGTTGAATGCGGTTGAACATGCGTTACCAGCATTGGGCTATGTCGTTTCATACGGCGCATTGATGCAAGCCTTAGATGGCGTGCTGGATACCAGTAATGTAATGTATGAAGCGACTGCAAGTGAGATTAAACAAGATAATGATTGTGCTGAAGTTGAATTTTCTTATGGTGGTGAGAAAAAAACATTGTCCAGCAAGCTATTAGTCATTGCTGATGGTGGTCGCAGTTTAGAGAATATGCCGGGGATTAAACGGGATACGAAAGCGTATGGGCATGATGCTTTAGTGAGTAAGGTGCGTAGCGAGTTGCCGCATAATAATATAGCTTATGAACGCTTTACTTCGACAGGGCCTATGGCTTTGTTACCAAATGGAGCGCATGATTTCTCATTGGTATGGACTGGCGAGAAAGCCCGTATTGATCGTTTGTTGGACTTGGATGATGCGACATTCTTAGATGCGCTACATGCTGCTTTTGGCGATAGAGTTGGACATTTTTTATCGGTAGAAAAGCGGATGAGTTTTCCTTTAATTAAATCTCAATTAGCGACTAATGCAACGCCGCATTTAGCGGTGATTGGTAACTCTGCGCAAACAATGCACCCAGTTGCAGGGCAAGGCTTTAATGTCGGCTTGCGCGATGCAACCTCACTTGTWAGCACATTAACGTCAGYGCCYTYAGCCGAGTGGGGTAGCCAATCTATGTTAGACGCGTATTCAAACACTAGAGCACGTGATACAAAAGGCGGCTTGTTATTCACCGACTTCTTAGTCAATACATTTTCTAACGATTTGATTGGGTTGCCTTCCGTGCGTAGCGCAGGGCTAGGATTGTTGGATATATTGATGCCGGCTAAACAATTATTGGTGAGTAAGATGAGTTATGGCAATTAAGGCTAAAGATATCAGCTGTGATATCGTCGTCGTCGGTGCAGGCTTGGTTGGTCTAGCAGCTGTCATTGCGTTAGCTGCACAAGGAAAGCGCGTTGTGCTGGTGGATAGTAAGCGCAATGATGCTGGTCAGACTAAAGCGTGGGACACTCGGATTTATGCATTGACCCCAGCTACGGAAAATTGGTTACAAAGTTTGGGCGTTTGGTCTTTAGTGGATCAAGCGCGTGTAAACGATGTTGAAGCCATGGCTTTATGGAATCCAGAGTCAGAAACGCCATTACACTTATCGGCTGAAGATGCAAACTTAACAAAACTTGCTTGTATTATCGAAAATAATAATTTGTTACAGGCTTTGTGGCAAAAAGTAGAAACACTAGACGTACAAATAGTGATAGGGAGTCCATGCAGTCGTGTGGACTACGCTGATGATTCAGTCGTGCTCAGTTTAGAAAATGGCGTGAGTATTAAAGCAACATTATTAGTTGCCGCTGATGGAGCTAACTCTTTTGTAAGGCAACAGTTAGCAATAGCGACTAAGACTAAGGACTTTAATCAGGCGGCTATCGTTGTCAATTATTTAGCGGAGCAAAGCCATGGGGATGTGGCGCGGCAATGGTTTGCAGCACATAGCACGTTGGCTTTGTTGCCGTTGCCAGATAAGCATGTCTCGATGGTATGGTCAGTGTCAACCGGATTGGCAGGAGAGCTGTTAGGTCTTTCAGGGCTGCAGTTGTCAGAACGGGTTAAGATGGCGTCTCATGATGTATTAGGCGTACTTAAGCCAGTAAGTGAGGCGCTTTCCTTTACGTTACGGCAGACCACAGCAGATAGCTTGATTGGTGAACGCGTTGTACTAGTAGGAGATGCGGCACATCAAGTGCACCCAATGGCTGGACAAGGGGCGAATTTAGGTTTTAGAGATGTCATTGCATTGCAGGCGTTAATCGCGGGTAGCCATCATATGGATGATATCGGTGAAGAAGTTTTTTTACGGCAATATGAACGAGTGAGGAGGGCAGACATCCTAAGTATGAATATGCTGACATCCGGACTGGATAGCTGGTTCTCAAAAGAGTCTGACGTATTAAAAAAAATGACGGTTTGGGGTATGCGTCAATTAGATAAGCATCGGATATTTAAGAAAATTTTAGTTAAGCAAGCGGTTAGTTAAAAAATAATTGAAAAGGTACAAAGTGAAACTTAAACATATAGCATTAGCTTCCATTATCACCATCAGCCAATTAGCTTGCGCTGATGAAAGCAGCCTTAAGAAAAAGATTGAAGCTGCTTATCCAAAATTCAAAGTGGAAAGTGTCGTTAAAACACCTTATGGAAATTTGTATGAAGTTTTTATGGGGGGGCAGATTATTTATACCGATGAGAAGCTTACATTTTTAATAGCGGAGGGCCGCTTAGTTGATCCAAAAACGAAAAAAGACGTTACTGGTGAACGCCTAGAAGAATTAACGAGAATTGATTTTAATAGCTTGCCGTTAGATAAGGCAATTAAAGTCGTAAAAGGGAATGGCGCTCGAAAAGTCGCTGTTTTTTCAGATGTGGACTGCCCTTATTGCAAACGTCTAGAGCAGAATGAATTAAGTCATATTACCGATGTGACAATCTATACATTTCTATACCCCTTAGCGCAGCTTCATCCCAATGCGGCTGAGAAATCTAAACTGATTTGGTGTGCGGATGATCGTGTGCAAGCTTGGAATGATTGGATATTTAACAATCGACTGCCCTCTTCCGCAGGCGATTGCGAAGTGCCATTAGAACAGGTTGGAGACTTGGCTAGAAAAATCGGAGTAAGTAGTACCCCGACGTTAGTTTTTTCTGACGGTAAGCGCATGATGGGTGCGCAGCCATACAAAGCCATTGAAGCTGCGTTGCAGGATGCGGCTAAACAATAGATTCCATCTAGCAAAGAAAAAGTGAGGATACCCCTCCCCACTTTTTTTAAAAGCTGGCTAAGAGTTACCCCGCTACGACTTCACCTAATTTGAATATTGGTAGATATAACGCAACTACTAGCCCGCCAATTAGCACCCCTAATACTACCATGATGACTGGTTCCATTAAGCTGGCTAATCCGTCAACCGCATCATCTACCTCCCCCTCATAAAAGCCAGCGACTTTACTTAACATATCATCTAAGGCACCAGATTCCTCACCGATGGCTGTCATTTGCAACATCATGTTTGGGAATACTTCTGTATTTTGCATGGCGACTGTTAGAMTAKYWMYYKYRYTRATTTCACTCTGTATTTTTTTTGTTGCATCATTATAGACACGATTCCCACATGCGCCAGCAACAGAGTCTAGCGCCTCCACTAATGGTACACCTGCAGCAAACATGGTAGACAGTGTGCGTGCAAATCGGGCAAGGGTTGCCTTGCGTATGACTTCACCAAAAACAGGTAATTTCAGCGCTAAGCGATCCATGGTCGACTGCATCTTCTCTGAACGTTTCCACGTATAGAAAAAGAACCATAAACCAAAACCAATCCCTCCAAAAATTGCCCACCAGTAGGAAACAAAGAAATCAGATATGGACATTACTATCAATGTTGGCGTAGGTAGCTCTGCGCCAAAGCTGGAAAATAATTCTTTAAATGCAGGAACGACAAAAATCATAATCACTGCAGTAATCACAAATGCAACAATGAGAATGGAAATAGGGTACATTAATGCAGATTTAATTTTACCTTTTATGGCGAGGATTTTTTCTTKATRSGKKRSCAWSCRANTCNWWGKWRGKTAWCCAAWRTWMYYKYKWGKTNRSSYGCWMCRRCTAAGTTGCAGAATAGGTTGTCAAAATAAAGCGGAAACTTACGAAATGCGGCACTTAAGCTGCTGCCTGTTTCTACATCCGCTTTAATGTCAGCTAGTAGTTTTGCAACGGCTGGATTATGATGTCCTTTGCCAACGATATCAAACGCTTGTAATAAAGGTACGCCTGCTTTCATCATGGTGGCTAATTGCCGCGTGAATAAGGTAATGTCTTTGTCGGATACTTTTCCCTTTTTAGCAAAGCCGCTTTTTTTCTTTACTTTACTGACAGAAATCCCTTGCCGCCTAAGCGTAGCTTTTACAAAGGAGTCGCCATTGGCGCGCATTTCACCTTTAACGGTTTTACCTTTTTTATCTTTACCTTCCCAGAGGTAGGTAACTTGTTTACTTGCACTTGCAGCCATATCGCATCCTTATTCATTCTATGAATGTGTTATCTATTCGTTGGTACAAGATTCCACTTCAGCAACAGAGGTGAGTCCTTGCATAACTTTTAAAATACCTGATCGTCTTAAATCGTTCACGCCCTCTTTTTTTGCTTGGTCAGCAATATCAATTGCATTACCATTTTCCATGATGATGCGTGAGATAGCATCAGTAATCGGCATGACCTGATAAATGCCGACACGCCCCTTATAACCACCATTACATTGATCACAACCATCTTCTTTTGGCCCAAACAATTGAAATTCACTTTCAAAATCATCTTCAATAAAGCCAACTTTCAACAATGCTTCTTTGGGCGCATCAATTGGCACTTTACAGGTTTTACATAGGCGTCTAGCTAAACGTTGCGCCGTAATCAGAGACACCGCAGAAGCAATATTAAAGGGAGCGACGCCCATATTCATTAGACGCGTTAATGTTGATGGTGCATCGTTGGTATGCAATGTAGAAAGTACCATGTGACCAGTAGARGCSGCMTTAATCGCCATGTCWGCMGTTTCTAAATCRCGAATTTCACCAATCATRATGATATCTGGATCTTGTCTCAAGAAGGATTTGAGCGCGACTGAAAAAGTGAGGCCTTGTTTRTCATTGACRTTAACCTGRTTAATGCCAGCYAAYGGAATCTCGCAAGGGTCTTCAGCAGTGGAGATATTAACGCCAGGGTTGTTCAGAATGTTTAAACACGTATATAAAGAAACCGTTTTACCTGAGCCTGTAGGGCCAGTCACGAGTACTAGACCGTATGGGCGTTGTACGGCATCTAGCAATACCTTTTGCTGTTTGGGTTCATACCCCAATGCTTCGATGCCTAGTGTGGCACTAGTAGGGTCGAGAATGCGCATCACAATTTTTTCGCCATGAATTAATGGTAACGAACTGACGCGGAAATCAATCGTACGTGTTTTAGACAACACCAACTTCATTCGCCCATCTTGCGGAATTCTTTTTTCCGAAATGTCCATATTAGAAATAACTTTTATACGGGAAGCTAATTTATCTTTAATGGCCAAAGGTGGCTGTGCGATATCTCGTAATTCCCCGTCAACACGGTAGCGTATCCGATAGAACTTTTCATAGGGTTCGAAATGCAAATCTGATGCGCCGATATTGATGGCATCTAATAGCATTTTTTGTAAAAATTTAACGACAGGAGCATCATCGACTTCTTGAGCAGCATCATCTTCTATGTCATCTTCAACAGTACCCATGTCCAATTCAAAGTCATCATCAACATCTAAAGATGACATGCTGGTGTCTTTGGATTCAACAATTTTAGATATCCATTTTTGCAGTTTGTCATCTTCAACAATGATGGGAGAAAGCTTCATCCCCATTTGAAACTGCACACTGTCTAGTGAATGCAATACAGTGGGGTCTGAGATGCCAACAAACAGAACGTTATTGCGATTTTGCAAACCAATGACGTGGTTGCTTTGCATTAGTTTGGCGTCAATAGATTTTGCTGGTAAATAGTCTGGGTTAAGTGCATCTAGATTGAAATAAGGAAAGCTAAATGCTTTGGAAGAAACGTCGGCTATCTTTTCTGCCGTGAGTTTCTTGCTCGTAATTACTTGTGAAATAAATGGTACTTTGGCAATATCTGCTTGCGATTGAAGCGCCGCTGCTTCTTCTTCAGATAGCAGAGCCTCTTTAATTAACATGCGGGCAAGCCCACTTAGTTTGGTTTTTGATGCGGCAACTGCCATGGCTATTTTTCGCTTTTAATCCACTTAATTATGTATTCTATTTAAACTATTGTAGTTAAACAGTATTTTATATTAGACAATAATGCACGTTAAGCTTTTATTTGTAAAGATTGCACGCTTCTTTAAATGTGTTTGCAACAATCATTGCGGTAGAGGTGGTGTAAGTACAACAAAGCAGTCGGGTAGTCATGAATGTCGTTCTGTTTTGAAGTGGTTACTTGGAGAAGATGCGTAAAAGCCCCTGAGAGAGGGGCTTTAATAGAACTTTAGCGAACATTATCACATGTTATTAATAATTTCGTCACCAAATTCAGCAGTTGTTACTTTTGTAGCACCATGCATTTTCGATGAGAAATCGCCAGTGACGCGTTTAGACTGAATAGCTTTTGCAACGCCGGTTAGAATCAAATCTGCAGCTTCTGACCAACCTATATAGCGCAACATCATTTCTGCAGAAAGGATGAGCGAACTTGGATTGGCAATGTTTTGACCCGCAATATTGGGTGCCGTGCCATGTGTTGCTTCAAACATCGCAGTGGTGTCGCTTAAGTTTGCTCCTGGTGCAATGCCAATGCCGCCGACTTGCGCAGCAAGCGCATCACTGATGTAGTCACCATTCAGGTTTAATGCAGCAACCACATCATACTCGGCAGGGTGCAATAAAATTTCTTGTAAAAATGCATCAGCAATACAGTCTTTAATAATAATGCCGTTGGGTAATTGACACCATGGACCACCGTCAATCTCCACTGCGCCAAATTCTTCTTTTGCCAGCGCATAACCCCAATCTCTAAAGCCACCTTCGGTGAACTTCATGATGTTGCCTTTATGGGTGAGTGTGACGGATTTTCGATTATTATCAATTGCGTACTGAATGGCTTTGCGGATTAAGCGTTTGCAGCCATCAATAGAAACTGGCTTGATTCCGATAGCAGATGATTCTGGGAAACGAATTTTCTTACGCATACCCATGTCACTTAAAAATTGTATGACCTTTTTTACTTCGTCAGAACCTGCTGCCCACTCGATGCCAGCATAAATGTCTTCTGTATTTTCACGGAAAATAATCATGTCCGTTTTTTCTGGGTGTTTAACAGGGCTAGGTACGCCAGTAAAGTATTGGATGGGACGTTGACAGACAAACAAGTCTAACTCTTGACGCAGTGTGACATTGAGCGAACGTATGCCGCCGCCTACAGGCGTTGTGAGAGGGCCTTTAATAGAAATGACATAGTCTTTAAGTGTTTTCATGGTTTCATCAGAAAGCCATGTGTCTTCATCATAAATTTTGGTAGACTTTTCCCCTGCATAAACCTCCATCCAAGAAATTTTGCGTTTAGTGCCATAAGCTTTATTAACGGCGGTATCAACGACCTTTTTCATTGGTGGGGTGATGTCAACACCTATCCCATCACCTTCAATAAATGCGATAATCGGTGTGTCGGGTACGTTGAGTTTGTTATCCTTACCAACGGTGATTTTAACGCCGGTGCTTGGAACCTTAATTTTTGATGGCATTGCTAGTTTCCTAATATATGATAATTTTATTTAATAAGCCTTTTAATGTGGTGTGTCAATTTAGTACACACGAGAAACATCCCACATTAAAAAACTATATTGATATTCCAAAGGTGTATGCAGCTGGTCGGCTAGATACAGATTCTGAAGGGTTGCTTATTTTAACCGATGATGGCGCTTTGCAACACCGTTTAAGCCACCCAAAACATAAAGAAATGAAGACTTATTGGGTTCAAGTCGAGGGAAGTCCGACGATGGCTGATTTGAGTCCGTTATTAAAAGGGGTTGCATTAAATGATTTTGTTGCGCAACCCGCACAAGTGCGCATTATCGATGCACCAGAAAGTTTATGGGATAGAAACCCGCCGATACGTGAGCGTAAGGCAATTCCTACTACGTGGTTGGAAATTAGCATCACTGAAGGTAAAAACCGCCAAGTGCGGCGGATGACAGCGAAGGTGGGATTTCCTACATTGCGTTTAATTCGCTACGCAATTGGTCCGTACACGATTGATAATATTGCCATTGGCAGTTTTAAGAAAGTAAAGCAATGAAGCCTGTTTTGATTTTTCGTTTTATTTCCTATGAAGGGTCAGGTTATCTATCCACCTTTTTAAATGAGCAGGGTGTTCCTTGGGAACTTGTCGCCATTGATGATGATGCGCCACTGCCAGCATCGATCAGCGATTACAGTGGCATTGTCTTGATGGGTGGCCCGATGAGTGCGAATGAGGACCTTCCTTGGATTCCACCATTATTAGATTTAATTCGTGAAGCGCATGCCATGCAAATACCATTGCTGGGACATTGTTTGGGTGGGCAACTCATTAGTAAGGCATTTGGTGCAAAGATATCTCAAAAYCCAGTGAAAGAGATTGGGTGGGGYGARGTGAATGTGTGTGCAAATATRATTGCCAAAGAGTGGTTTGGTTCTATAGAAACCTTTAATGCCTTTCACTGGCATGGCGAAAMATTTGCATTGCCRCATGGCGCGACKCGCTTGCTCGCTAGTGATTATTGTGAAAACCAAGCTTATGCGCTTGGGCACCATTTGGTTATGCAAACACACGTGGAGGTTTTGCCTGAAATGGTGAAAAGATGGTGTGAAGAGGGAGCGGAGGAGTTGGGTTTATCTGTGCAGAGTCCCGCAGTGCAAGAGGCAGGTGAGATGCAACAAGATGCGACATTACACTGCTCTTCTCTCAATAAAGTGGCGTCACAGCTTTATGGCTGCTGGGTTCAGAATCTTGCAAGTTAACGATAACTATAGGACGGATCTTTTCTAGAGATTGTTATGTTAAGTAACCCGAAGGGTGCTTTGCTCATACTCACGTCATTGGGTGAATCGTATGACAGTCTCAGTTGAGTTTTTCAGCTTACGTTTAATTRGAGCAGCTATTGGCGCTTATTCGTTGAATRACATCRCGTAAGGAACATATAAAATCATTAACAATCAATAGGRTTGAGGGTTGTTAATGAAGCCAGTTGTTGTTTTTAGGCATGCACAATGCGATGGCGCAGGATACTTAGGTGTTTTTTTAAACCAACATGATATTCCTTGGTCTGAGGTGCGTATTGATTTAGGGGAGCCTATTCCCAGATCAGTGGAAAATTTCAGTGGTTTGGTTTTTATGGGTGGCCCAATGAGCGTTAATGATACGCTGCCTTGGATACCGCAAGCAACGCGATTGATTCGACAGGCAATCGATCAGGATGTGGCCGTGATGGGACACTGTTTGGGTGGTCAATTGATGAGTAAGGCTTTAGGGGCTGAAGTAACGAAAAATCCAGTTGAAGAAATTGGCTGGGGAGAGTTGCAAGTACATGAAAATGCAGATGCAGAGAAATGGTTTGGCACTACGAAGCAGTTTTTAGGGTTTCATTGGCATGAGGAAACTTTTTCACTTCCAGAAGGTGCAACGCGTTTATTATCCAGTCAATATTGTTTTAATCAAGCCTATGCGGTAGGCAAGCACTTGGCTATGCAATGTCATGTTGAAATGACAGGAGATTTAGTCAAAAAGTGGTATCAATGCTGGGAGTCTCAATTAGAAATGTCAATGGCAAGCCCCGCTGTTCAAACAAAACAGGAAGTGCTAGAAAACCTGTCTGAGCGTGTGCAAAAACTTAATCAGCAAGCCTATGGGTTATATACACGATGGGTCGATGGTTTAAGTGTTTAGCAAATAGATTAAGCTGTCTCAGCTTTATATGCGTTTGATATCAGTGTGAGCCGTTGTGGTAAAATCCAAGTCAGTTTTTAATATTGAGATTCCATCATGTCAGGCAATACAATCGGTACTTTATTCACCCTCACTTCTTTTGGCGAATCTCATGGCCCAGCGATTGGTGGCGTAGTGGATGGTTGCCCACCTGGCTTGGAAATTTGTGCAGAAGATTTGCAGCTTGATTTGGATCGCCGAAAGCCAGGTACTTCACGTCATGTAACCCAGCGTAAAGAAGCCGATTTGGTTGAAATATTATCAGGTGTGTTTGAAGGAAAAACAACTGGTGCGCCGATTGGACTGTTAATCAGGAACACTGATCAACGGAGTCAGGATTATGGGAAAATTAAAGATACCTTTAGACCTGGCCATGCTGATTACACCTATAGTCAAAAATATGGCATCCGTGATTATCGCGGCGGCGGTCGTTCTAGTGCGCGTGAAACTGCCGTACGTGTTGCCGCAGGTGCGATTGCTAAAAAATGGCTCAAGGAGCATTTTGGCGTCACAATACGTGGCTATATGAGCCAGCTTGGTGAAATAGAAATTCCATTCCAAAGTTGGGAGCATGTGAATGAAAACCCTTTCTTCTCCCCTAATGTTGATGTATTGCCGCAGCTAGAAAGTTATTTAGATACGATACGTAATGAACGCGATTCAGTTGGTGCGCGAATCAATATTGTGGCGGAAGGGATGCCAGCTGGATGGGGTGAGCCAGTGTTTGATCGACTGGATGCAGATATCGCACATGCCATGATGAGTATTAATGCGGTGAAAGCCATTGAAGTCGGTACCGGTTTCGATAGTGTTGCACAACGCGGAAGTGAACATTCTGATGAGATGACGGCAAAAGGCTTTGTCACTAACCATGCAGGTGGTATTCTCGGCGGGATTTCTACTGGTCAAGATATTCGAGTCAGCATCGCACTTAAGCCGACTTCTAGCATTCCGCAAGAACGTCGTTCTATTGATAAGGATGGTAACGACGTTATGATGCAAACAACAGGCAGACACGACCCATGCGTAGGCGTGCGTGCTACGCCGATTGCCGAAGCAATGCTGGCCATCGTGTTGATGGATCATGCTTTGCGGAATCGTGGACAAAATGCAGATGTCATTAGGTCTGTGCCAACAGTGTAGCTTAATCTTTTGAGTCGCGCACTACACACAAGTCTTTCACGTTTCTACTTTGTCTATTATTTCTTTGTAGGTGCGTTTGTCCCGTATTGGGGGCTATATCTACAGTCAGAAGATTTCTCCCTTGTGGAAATCGGGATATTAATGTCCTTATTTCAGATTAGTCGCATATTTGCACCAAATTTTTGGGGTTGGCTGGCAGATCATACGGCGAAGCGGACGATTTGGATTCGGCTAAACACTATTTTGGGTGTGCTCGGGTTTATTGCAGTATTTTGGGCGCATGGTTTTTGGCCGATGTTGTTTGTGATGGCTGCTTTAAGTTTGTTTACCAGTTCAACCATGCCGTTATCAGAGTCATTAACACTCGCACACTTGGCGAATACAAAAGGCCATTACAGCCGCATTCGCATGTGGGGCTCTGTCGGGTTTATTGTTGCCTCCGTTATGCTGGGGTATATCATTGACTGGGCGGGCATTTCTAGTTTGCTTTGGTTGATATTAGTGGTGCAAGTGGTTTTGTTTTTACTGACATTCACACTGGCTGAAGTGAAAGTGGCACCTCACCATGCCGATAAYTTTTSCGTATGGAAAATTATTCGCAATCCAGCAGTGATTGCATTGCTCATCGGTTGTGCACTCATGGTGACAGCGCATGGCGTGCTTTATAACTTCTATTCGATATATTTGGCAGAGCACGGCTATAGTAAAGGCATGATTGGGTTGTTGTGGTCAGTCGGCGTTGTTTGTGAAATTGTTGTCTTTATGTTGATGCCAAAAATTATGCGGCGGTTTAGCCTTAAAACCATTATATTAATTAGTTTGGCTTTGGCAGTACTCCGTTTTGCAATGATAGGCGTTGCTGTAGATAACCTTGTTTTCTTGTTGATTGCCCAAAGTTTGCATGCCGCCACTTTTGGTAGTTTTCATGCTGCAACAGTGGAAGTCGTCACCCATTTTTTTAAGGGCCGCCATCAGGCAAAAGGCCAAGCGATTTATAACAGTGTGACTTATGGTATCGGTGGTGCAATTGGTGGCATAGCTGGCGGCTATGCATTACAAGGACTAGGAGGGGAACTAACCTTTTTGTTGGCAGCGGCATTTCCACTCATTGGCTTTGCTGTGATAGCATTTGGATTGAAGTTATCAAAAACACATGGTGGAGAAAGCATGTTTGGCTAATGCTATTTTATTAGGTAGATTAAAAATGATAGAAGTGAACAGAATATTATTAGTTGCGTGTCTATGTTTTTCGATGCAAGCCTATGCTGACACGCGTGTGAATATTGTTGGTTTGTTTAATAACAAAGCACTGGTGATGATTAACGGTAATGGTCCGCATATCTTGAAAGCTGGACAAACGAAAAATGGTGTTAAATTGCTATCGTCTGATAGCGATTCAGCAATACTAGTGATTGAAGGTAAGCGCCAAGTGCTTGGTATGGGGCAAGCGGTTTCAATTGGTGGTGGTTTGTCTTCTACTGATGGCGTTAATAGTCCTGTGAGTTTGTATRCAGACAAAGCAGGCCACTTCTTTGGGAATGCCACCATAAATGGTGCGACACTTAAATATGTTATTGATACCGGCGCGACGAACGTGACAATGAATAGCCGCGATGCCACGGCTGCTCGCATTGATTATGCAAATGGGCGACAGGTCAATATGTCTACGGCTAATGGGGTAATAACAGCGCGCAATGTCACCCTCAATACATTAAAAATAGGAACAATCGTGTTAAATAATATTGAAGCGACAATCGTAGAGGGCGACTCTCCACCTTTTGTGTTATTAGGGATGTCGGCACAAAATAAATTAAATATTAAGCGTGACAACTCAATTATGACGTTAACGAAGAAATACTGATTTGTTGGTTTGCACTAATCAAAAAAAACGGGCTTTGGCCCGTTTTTTATTGGTCGAAATCAGCTTGATTCTGACATTTTTTTATTTAACAACAAAAGTCACTTTTAACACAACGCGATATTTAGTCACTTTTCCATCCTTTACTTTAACGCTCTGATCTTGCACCCAAGCGCTAGTGATGTCTTTAATGGATTCTGATGCTTTCACTATTCCATTTGAAACAGCATCTTCAAAGCTGGTTTCACTAGAGGCGATAATTTCGATGACTTTTGCGACAGATGACATGTTGAATTCCTTTTTTTAGTAGATGTGAAAAAGATAGTACTCTTTAGCTAAGGTAGTTGATAGCTAAGTTTACAAAAGTTAACACAGTTAATACAAAGAGAACGGCACCAATGATGCCCGCGATGATGGCTTGCTTAGGGGTTATTTTTGCCATATCTTCTTCATAACCTTTTTGTCCTCTTACCCCAAGCATGCTCCACAGTACGGCTTTAATTACCTGAAGCATTGGAGCGGTTTCTTTCTCTATCGATTTGTCTTGCATCGCTTACCCTTGAATGATTAAATTTAAATGGCTAGGTTCTTTTGTCGTGCTCGATAAGTGCGTAAGCAGAATGGTTGTGTATCGATTCAAAGTTCTCGCTTTCTACGGTATACGCATCTATCCTTTTTTCTGCATTCAGTGCAGCAGCAACATCACGTACCATATCCTCTACAAATTTAGGATTGTCATAAGCACGKTCTGTGACATATTTTTCATCGGGGCGCTTCAATAAACCGTAGAGCTCGCAGGAGGCTTGTTCTTCAACTAACGTAATAATGTCTTCTATCCAAATGAAGTCATTAATAACGGCGGTAATGGTGACGTGTGAGCGCTGGTTATGTGCGCCGTAGTCTGATATTTTCTTACTGCAAGGGCACAAGCTGGTGACGGGAACCAACACTTTTACCGTGATGCTAAATTGGCCTTCTTTAATTTCACCAATAAAGGTAACATCGTAATCTAGTAAGCTATTGACCCCAGAAACTGGCGCAGATTTATTCACAAAGTATGGGAATCGCATTTCCACATAACCTGAGCTTGCTTCAAGACGCTGTACCATTTCTTGTAGGATTGTTTCAAAAGACTCTACTGAAATTGCTTGGTCGTTAACGTTAAGTATCTCTACAAAACGAGACATGTGTGTGCCTTTGAAGTTGTGCGGCAAATGCACATACATATCAAAAACAGCGACCGTATTTTGTTCGCCGCCATTTTTGTCTTTGACGACAACGGGGTGGCGTATTGATTTAATACCAACYTTATTGATGTCTAAGTGGCGGACATCGGGGGTGTTTTGGACGTCTTCAATACCCTCTAGTTGATTCTTTGGTAAGTTAGGTTGGTTCATAACAAAAATTGTTTCCAAAATTGAGTAACTTTATGCATTAGTTAAAAGTTTACTCGCCTTTTCCCTTGTGTAAATGGTTATTTTCACTGTTAGTGAAATTTGAATATCAAAATTTAATTTTTGATAGTTTGTTTTCAATGGAGCGGATAATGCCTTCGCTGCTTAGACCGCAATTTGCAAGCATCGTTTGATGGACACCATGCTCAATAAATGCATCTGGTAAACCTAGGCAAAGTGTTGGTGTTGATAGGTTTTGGGCTTGCATTGCCTCCATCACAGCAGACCCAGCACCACCCATTAAGCTATTTTCTTCTACCGTAATGATTAAATCATGTGCTTTTGCCATGTCTGCAATGAGGTTAACATCTAGCGGTTTGATAAAACGCATGTTAACGACAGTCGCATTAAGCTTGTCACCAGCCGCTAAACTCGACGTTAACATGCTACCAAAAGCCAATATAGCGACTTTTCTACCTTGCTTAAGGGTTGTTTTTCGTATGACTTTTCCTTTGCCAAGCGGTAATGGATCTAGTGCTAAAGAAATAGGCGCTCCTGTGCCAGCCCCGCGAGGGTAGCGTACGGCAGCTGTTCCTTTATAGTAATAACCTGTCGTGAGCATTTGTCTACATTCGTTTTCATCGCTAGGCGCCATGATGATGATGTTTGGAATGCAGCGTAAAAAACTTAAGTCAAAACTGCCGGCATGTGTAGGGCCATCAGCCCCAACTAGGCCCGCACGATCAATTGCCAAAAGCACATCTAGGTTTTGTAACGCAATGTCATGAATAAGTTGATCATAAGCTCTTTGTAAGAACGTGCTGTAAATAGCGATGACAGGTTTCAACCCATCACAAGCCATTCCGCCAGCAAAAGTGAGTGCATGCTGTTCAGCAATMCCGACATCAAAGTAACGGTCTGGATATTTGTCTGAAAATGYATTTAAACCACTACCATCACACATAGCTGGGGTGATGGCAACGAGTTTGTCATCGCTGTCCGCCATGTCTACTAGCCAGTCAGAAAATACTTGCGTATATGKTTTTTTAGGACTACTTGGCTGCGTGACACCATTAAATGGGTCGAACTTGCTAACCCCATGATATTTGTTTGGATCGTCTTCTGCCGGCTCAAATCCTTTGCCTTTTTTTGTGACCACATGCAAAAACTGCATGCCTTTTAAGGCTTTAATATTGGTTAATGTGGCTAAAAGCGCATCTATGTCATGGCCGTCGATTGGGCCTATATAATTAAAGCCAAACTCTTCAAATAGCGTGCCGCCAGGGTAGACCATGCCTTTTGCATGCTCTTCTGCGCGGCGTGCAAATTCCTTAACTGGTGGCACAATATCGAGAACCTGCTTACCTGTTTGCCGCACACTATCATATAGACGGCTCGACAATAGCTTCGCCAGATAGTTATTCAGTGCGCCAACATTATTAGAAATGCTCATGTCGTTATCATTTAAGATSACSAKTAAGTTRRCRTYKRWWTCASCYGCRTKATTKARSGCTTCGAAKGCCATSCCGGCRGTCATYGCRCCATCACCAATAATGGCGACACTATGACGGTCTGAGTTTGCCTGCTTGGCAGCAACAGCCATGCCGAGCGCTGCCGAAATGGAGGTGCTTGAATGGCCTGCACCAAAAGTGTCATATTCACTTTCAGATTTTCTAGGGAACCCAGCAATCCCATTGGCTTTACGCATCTGACTCATTTCCTTACGGCGACCAGTCAGTATTTTGTGCGGATAGGTCTGGTGTCCGACATCCCAAACGAGCCTGTCTTCTGGCGTGTTAAATACATAGTGTAAAGCAATGGTCAGCTCAACCACACCTAGGTTGGAGGCTAAATGGCCTCCTGTTTTAGAAACGCTATCAATTAAAAAAGTGCGAAGTTCGGCTGCTAGCGTTTTTAATTGGGCTTTATCTAAAGAGCGCAGCTCAGCAGGAGAGTTAATTTGGGAGAGTAAATCAGACATAAGAAAATATTGAGCTGTTTTAAAAGCTACGTTGCGTAATAAAGTTAGCCAAATGCCTTAACAAATCGGCCTCTTGACCATAAAAAGATAACGCTGCCATGGCATTTGCATGTAATTCAGTCGCTAGTTTTTTCGCCTCGTATAAACCAAGAATCGTTACGTAGGTTGATTTGTTATCAGCAGCGTCTTTGCCTGCTGTTTTGCCTAAAGTCTCTGTGTCAGCTTCGGCATCTAGTATGTCATCGATGACCTGAAAGGCTAGACCAATTGATTTTGAAAAGTGATCTGCGGCTTTGATTTTTTCTTCATTTTGGCGATATGCACTATAGGTTCCCATTAAGGTGGCTGCACGGATTAATGCGCCCGTTTTATGGATGTGCATTGTCTCGAGTTCTGCTTGCGTTAAGGGGATGCCGACGTTATCAATATCGATTGCCTGTCCACCAGCCATCCCTCTGGAGCCTGTGGCTAATGCGAGCATATGGAGCATTTTTATTTTTTGCGGGCTTCTGATATTCAAGTCTTGAGAAATAAGTTGAAAAGCCAAACTTTGTAGTGAGTCACCGACTAAAAGGGCAATGGCATCGCCGTACTGTTTATGTGTAGAAGGTTTGCCGCGACGCAAATCATCATCATCCATGCATGGCATATCATCATGGACGAGAGAAAAGGCATGAATTAACTCGACTGCCGCCGCTGCGGCATCAACTTTTTCTGTGTCAGCGCCGCAAAACTCTCCTGCGGCATACGCGAGCAATGCGCGCACACGCTTGCCACCGCCGAGTGTTGCGTACCGCATGGCATCGTGTAAGCGTTCAGGAGGTGTGTTTGCAGCGGGGAGGTGCTTGTCTAGCACGCCCTCAATATGCAAYTGCRTGTTATCAACCCAGGTGTTAAAYGCTTGGGTTTGGCTTTCCGCTGAGCTGAGGGCTTCATTCATCATTAAATAACATTATTCTTTATTCTGGATTATAGGGATTGAGTTTGTTTGTTTCAGAAACAATCAGGACTTGTTGCTCGGCTTCAGTGAGGGACTGTTGGCAAATTTTCAAAAGCTCGGCCCCGCGCTTGTGCGCACTTAATGATTGTTCGAGGGTGAGGTTTTCTGACTCCATTTGGCTAACGATGGCTTCTAATTCTGCAATCGCAGTTTCGTAATTCGGGGTTGCTTCTTCACTTTTATTTTGCAWTTTTGCGTACGGGTTTAACTAAGTCATTAGTGACGCTATTTTAACAAAAAATTGCTGTTCCTTGCGTGTTAAAAGTGGGTCATTCAGTAATCCGCAATAAAAACGTACGAATTTCATCAATTTCGTCGATAGAAACACTATGTGCCATTGGATATTCATGCCAATCCACAACATATTTTTCTGTTTGCAGTGCTTTTAGCGATGCTTGACAGGTTGCCATGCTAATCACTTCGTCCTGGCTACCGTGTGCCATAAAAATGGGAATTTGTTGGTTGGTTGGTGATTTTTCAGTGTTCAATAAAGACTTCAACGGGAGGTAAGTAGATAGCGCGATTACACCCGCTAATTTTTTCCGGTAACGTAGCGCGGTGTGTAAGACGATTGCACCGCCTTGAGAAAACCCAGCCAAAACGATTTTGTTGCTTGGAATGCCGTTAGATAATTCTTGTTCGATTAAGTGCTCAATATGGGCTTGTGTCTCTCTAATGCCCGTCTCATCTTCACGGCTGCCTATTGACAAGCCATACAAATCGTACCAAGCACGCAGCTCATGACCATTATTAATCGTTACTTTTCGGTATGGGGCATGCGGCAGAATAAAGCGAATCTTAGGTAAATCTAACATTTCGATTACAGGGCTAAAGTCATTGCCATCAGCCCCTAGACCATGCAGCCAAATAACACTGGCAACGGGGTTAATGTGATTACCTAATTCAATGGGTTTGTCGTACATGCTTTATCTTTCAATTGGCAGAATTGGTTATCGACATCTTAAATGATATTGAGGCCAAATATAGGGATTGCTTTGTCATTTTTTGCCAAAGCCTAAAGCGTTGGCAAGCTTATTGCTGATATTCATTAAATTGGTAATGTTGTTTTAAAAGGCTGAAGTAGGTTGCCGTAGTTGTGAGCGGTGATGGGCTAAGCCGAAAAGTGGATAATGATGCAAGTAAAAATTTTAGGATGTAGTGGCGGTATTGGAGCGGGTATGCGCACGACTTCAATGTTGCTAGATAAGGATATTTTAATTGATGCGGGCTCTGGCGTCGGCGATTTATCGCTGGAAGCGTTACAAAAAATTGATCATATTTTCATTACGCATACGCACATGGATCATATTGCTTTTTTGCCATTATTATTAGACACGGTGTTGGGTTTAAGAGTAAAGCCCATTAATGTTTATGCAAATGCGCAAATCATTAATATTTTAAAAGAACATGTTTTTAATTGGCTAATTTGGCCTAATTTTAATTTGATTCCTAAGCCGGAATCCCCATTGTTAGTGTATAAGGAAATGAATGTAGGTGATATTGTTCAAATAAATGGGCGTACGGTTACTGCGTTACCTGCAAACCACGGCGTGCCAGCAGTGGGTTATCAAGTGAATAGTGGGGGTGCCAGTTTAGTATTTACGGGTGACACTGCCGGGTGTGAAGCATTTTGGGGTCAAGTGAATGACATTGGCAATTTGAAGTATTTAATTATWGARAYRKMNNNATTYAGWWWCSYRRWGRYRWAAYTGRYWTWWGNAGTSAAAWCACTTATGCCCGCAAACATTAGCGACTGAATTAGCAAGCTTGGATAGCAAGCCGGAAATTTATATCACGCATCTTAAACCGGGGGAGGGTGTTAGAATCATGAAAGAAATTGCGATGAACCCTAAAACGGCTGACTGTATGGCCTTGCGCAACCAGCAACTATTTAAACTTTAAAATCAATAAAGAAGAGACTTAGTAAAGATAAGCCTATGGAGCAAACAAGCGAAAATAAACCATTAATGGCAGGTAAAGCAATATTGGGACAGTTGGCTCCTATATCTAAACTGTCACCAGGCCGGTTAGATGAGTTGGCTGAAGTGGCGATTGTTGAGCGAGTCAGTAAGGATTTAGACCCAACGCGCATGAGTGAGCAGGGGATGGAAGCACTTTACTTAATTAAGGGTGATTTAGGCATACGCTATGACAATGGCAAAAAATTGGTATTACGTGGGGGCAGCCCTGCAGCAAAACATCCGATAGATTCAGAACGCCTCAGAATTAAAGATACCATTGCCATCACGCCAATTGAAGTGATGCGCATCGATTTAGATTTGTTGGATATTATGCTGACATGGGATCAAATTTCAGGCTATGTGTCACCGAGTGTTCAGCACGTCAAAGATGATGCTCAAGAGAGTGGTGCTAGTATCGATGGTGAAAACTTTAATGCCTTTAAACTTAAAAATGGCGTGTTTAGCAAAGTGCCTGCGGCCAATATCGAGGCGCTACTTAAGCGCTTAACGAGCATGAATGTAGAGGCTGGCCAAACCATTATTACACAAGGGCAAGAAGGTGATTATTATTACCTTATTCACGAAGGGACGGCTGTTGTTAGTCGTGTTTTAGAAGTTAGTGAGCCGCCGGTTGAGTTGGCTGAGATTTCTGTTGGTGAAGCTTTTGGTGAGGAGGCGTTAGCTTCCGACACAAAACGTAATGCGACAGTTAAGATGAAAACAGATGGCCAATTGCTAAGGCTGAAAAAAGAAGATTTTATTGAGCTGTTGAAAACGCCAGTAGTCAACTCGGTAAGTATGGAGCAAGCAAAAGAGCATGTGAAAAATGGTGCAGTATGGATGGATGTGCGCTTTGAATCAGAGTTTAAATACCATCATATCGAAGGTGCAATTAATGCGCCTATTCATGAGCTGCGCAATAAAATAGATTGGCTCGATCAAGATAAAGAGTACATTGTTTACTGCCAAACTGGCCGGCGTAGTTCTGCTGCTGCGTTTATATTGGCACAGTTTGGGATTCATGCGGTGGTGCTTGAAGGTGGGACTCGGAAAACCTAGTTGAACGATGCTTGGTCGTAATGCTTATTTGGTTTCGCGCCAAAAGCGAGGACCAATTGCTGTATGCCCCATTGAGAAACCTTTTTCATTCCCAGAAAACCCTTGGTATATCTCTGGATAAGTTGACCACACCATAATGATTAATAGCAACCCTGCAATGACAGGCCTAAATCTAGCACGGTAGTGGGTTGTGTTATTTTGACTTGGTATATATTGGCCTATCATTAAACCAATCATAGTAAACATTAACACCTGACTGATCGGCATGACAATGACGCCGTCAACCATTGAATATGCTGTATTAGCGACAATGGTAAAAAATAAGATACTCGTTAGATTTGAATCGAATTTAGAAGCCGTTTGTAATTGCTTAGTATTGAATTTTTTGAACCAGTGGTAAAAGCCATAAGCAGCAATGGTTAAAATGATTAAAGTAGCGGGTAAGCCCCATTCTGCAGCAAGTTGTAGCACACCGTTATGTGGGTGGCCATTCGTTTTGTTAAACCATGCATAATGCATAGGTCCCACTCCGAATAATGGAAAGTTATTAATTAATAGAATAGCTTGATCCCACAATATCAAGCGGTCATTAGTTGTTTGTCTGAGAACTGTCTGCGTAATTAATGTGGATTCATTAATAGATGGGATTAATTTAAATAATACTTGATAGCTCAGATACCCCAGAGTGAGGTGCATTAATTGCAGTCTTAAAAATGACCACGCTAATTTTCTATAGACTAGAGTGGTTAAGCACATTGCAATTACCCAAGCAATCAGWACGCCACGGGACGCAGAGTAAAACAATAAAACCCACCAAAAAATTAATGCAATATGAAGTAATATACGAGTGGTTCTTTTTAACTCAAAGCATAGTAAAGGCAACAAAACAAACCCTAATAACCAAAGTTGATATTGGTTGAATGACCTTATATTTGTAAAGCCAGTAAATGGAAAAGGCCAATGTAATGGTTTTTTAACAATGATTGCTGTTATGTAGCCTGTATAAAAAGAAGCCATATATAATAAGATGCTAGCCCATATAATATAGGTTAAGTATTTGATTAATAGCGCTTTGTCTTCTTGATAAAGGCGAGCTATAAATAAAGAAAAATAACTTAATGCAGCAARSACACTTATTTCAATAAGTGCATGCCTGGGCATGTATGCTAGTGATGTGGAAAAGCAGGAGAGTACGAGTAATATTACAAACGATAGTCGTAGTGGTTTACTAATAGGGAGTGAATTTTTTTTAAATAAGCTGACAAAAGTGGCATCTATTAAGACAAAACCAAGTAACAATAACTCGAGTAAGCGCTGTTTATCCAAAAACCAAGTAATAATTTTTGGCATAAACTGTAAGCTTGGCTGAAAGGTAATCAGTAGAACATAAGTCAGTATTGTAAGTGAAGCTATAATATAGTGTGAATGAGTGCGTTGCATATACTACTGCCAATCTTTTATTGAATTGTGCGTTAATATTTAGTGTAATAAAAATAACATAGAATTCTTTTTCGGGGCTATTTTAGTTGGAATTGATAATAAAAAAGAGGCCATTAAGGCCTCTTTTTTAAATAAATGTGACGAAATTTAACTAAGTGTACAAACGCCAGTATCAACTGTGCAGCTTGCCGTTTTAACACCAGGCGCTTTTGCTTGAGAAGAGAATGTTGTGCCAGCCAATGCAATAACCGCGGCTTCGGTAGTAGCAACTGGGTATGTATCTCTACAAGCACTATTAGTAGCACCAGGCATTAAGTTAAAATCACTGTTAGCAACGGCTGAAGCAATCGCACGTGCAACACCTGTGGCTTCAGCTTGACATGCAGTCTCAGCAGATTTAATTGTATAGTTTGAATACTGAGGTAATGCAACCGCAGCTAGAATACCAATAATTGCAATTACAATCATCAGCTCGATTAATGTAAAACCTTTTTGTACTTGTTTCATGTTCATTTTATTTCCTTTATGTAAAAAAATTAGTATTACTAGTTAAAGCTAAACACACTAGAAATAGTGAATACCAGTGCTTGTAAAGATATTAGCAATGGGTGTGCCAGTTTTAATATTGTTCGTTAAGTCTTTGTTTATTAGATAGATAAAATTTAATTGCAAGATGGCGAGTGATGTTTGTAGGTTTTAAATAACAAAAAGCGAGGGAAAACCCTCGCTTTTTTGCACATGGTGTGACATTTTTTGTCACTTATGGAGTTTTAGCTTACCAAAATTTCCACCATGGTTTTGTTTCTACTGCCTTTTGATTGCTTGCGCTTGATTGTTTCTTGATAGCTTTGGAGGCTGCGCTAGCTTCCGAGCTGGTTACTTTGAGCTTTCAAGTACCTTTTTGAGGTTCTCTAAACCTGGGCCATATGTGTCTTTCACAAATTTATTGGCAGCGGCTTCATCTTGACCCTCAGGAATTGGTGGGTTGTTTGGGAAGAAGCGATAGAAGCGGTGGAAATATCTCACGGTGCTTTCGCCTTTGCCTGGGCCTGCTTTAACWGAAATGTAAGGGTTGTARTTRGTGAATGGGCCGCCTGAGATGACTTCAAATTTAATTTTCATGTTTTCATCATCAATGCTTTTAATGCGRTCTTTTACTTTWCCGCCATTTTTTARYGAGATGGTTCTGAATGTATCAGCGCCTTTTTTTKYTATTTTGGTGCTTTTAACAGTMGGKAGCCATTGTTGTACATTAGCAAAGTCTTTAACCATCGCCCAYGCTTTAGCWGGTTCTGYTTTAATGACGATTCTTTCGTCAATTTTTTGTGGTGTTGGTCCATGGGCAGCTGCGTTGAATGAGAACGCGGCCARGGCGATTAATGCTAGAAACTTCTTCATGTATGGTCTCCCAAAATTATTATAAATTTATCTGAAACTTGATAGCCACTCATGATATTTGAAGCGGACTTCTTATATTATAGATGACTTCATCGTTAAAGCCTACGCTAACAATAACGTATTATGGTGGTTAGGGTTGACTTGAGGCGTTAATTATTACTGGAGATGAATTGGCCAAATGCCCGCGGTTTATCGCCAACAGGAATACTGCCGATGACTTTATTTGTATTGGTATTAATCACGCTAACATTATTTGAGCCCCAGTTAGCCACTAACACGCGTTGATTAATGGCATCGTAGCTAATGCCTTCTGGTGTGTCGCCTATCGCTAACGTAGCGATGGTTTTCTTTGTGGGGATATCAACCACAGAAAGACTTTCATCAAGAGTGTTGGTCACATAGAGCGTTTGGTTATCTGGGCTGGCTACCGCACAGTATGGATGGTCGCCTACTTTTATAATATCCTGCTGCCAAGTGCTGGTGTTAATCATGGAAACCGTGTTGTCATAGACATTCACACTATATAGTGTGCTGCCATCATTGCTGAGTGATATGCCAAAAGGGTGTTTGCCAACGGGGATGCGGTTAAGTAGTTTGAGGTCGTTAGCATTTAGCACGACAATTTCATTTGTGTCTCGTGCGGCAATATATAGTCGCTGATTATCGGGGCTAACAATAATGCCAGCAGGGGCTTTTTCTACGATGGTTTCACCAATCATGACATAAGTGATCGGGTCTATGGCGATGATGCGGTTGCTGTACCAATCAGCAACATAAAGTGTTTGTTGGTTGGGGGCAATAGCAATACCAACTGGGGAGCCTTTAATCGGAATCGTGTGAATCACTTTCTGCGACTGCGTATCGATCACAGAAACCGTTTCACTTTCCACGTTAGTCACAAAAACACGCTGTAAAATGCTGGAAACAGCAATGCCTACGGGTGCTTTGCCGACAGTAATCGTATGTGTCACTTTTTGTTGATTAGTATCAATTACCGAAATAGTGTTATCACCTTGGTTCGTGATGTAAGCAACGCTATTCTTCATGTTTGTTTGATTGCAAGCTGAGAGCGCTAAACACAGAAAAAAACTTAACCATTGGCGGCTTAAAAAATGCACGTGAACTCCTTATGAATTAGCATTATTATATTTTAAATTCACCCCGACACTTTCATTACTGTCCAAAGTATGAAAAAATCATGGTTAAATATTAGTTGGCAGTACAATTATGTTAGATCGTGACGGATTTCGTCCGAATGTGGGTATTATTTTGTGTAATGCACAAAATAAAGTGTTTTGGGGTAAGCGTATTCGAGAGCATGCCTGGCAGTTCCCACAGGGAGGCATTGATCATGGGGAAAGCCCAGAGGTCGCAATGTACCGTGAGTTRATGGAAGAGGTTGGTTTGCGYCCAGAGCATGTRGAGRTWTTAGGYCGCACCAGAGATTGGTTACGTTACGAGGTRCCTAGCAATTGGATTAAGCGTGAATGGCGGGGTAGTTATCGCGGKCAAAAACAAATCTGGTTTTTGTTACGCTTAGTTGGGCAAGATAGTGACGTTTCRTTACGAGCAACATCACATCCAGAGTTTGAYGCTTGGCGTTGGAGCGAGTATTGGGTGCCGCTAGAAGATGTGGTTGAGTTTAAACGTGACGTTTATAAAATGGCGCTGAATGAATTGGCTGGCTATTTACATCAYAAGCCAAAAACATCAAGCGCTAAACCAGCAAAAAAAAGCAARCCAAGCCAGAGTAGAYCACAGCAAGAAGCACCAAAACAGACTRAGTTTCCTAATACGGAGAACTTGRTTTAACTAAATGTTTAATCAAGGGTTTATCCCCGCGTGTAATTAAGCGCTTTTATTGCCCATCATTTCGCCTAGCTTAATTTGGCGAGTTGGTTTCCAGCTAGTGTTGAATGTTAGCGCATCTTTTTCAAAAAGCATGACGACCGTGGAGCCAAGTAAGAACCTGCCCATTTCTGCACCTTGCGCTAAAAAAATGTCTTGGTCGGCATAATCCCATTTTTCAACTGATCTACTCCGCGGCGGATTAACCGTGCCGTGCCATACGGTTGCCATGCTACCGACAATGGTCGCACCGACTAATACCATCGTGAATTTTCCATGTGCCTTAGAGGTAAACTCGCAAACAACGCGTTCATTTCGAGCGAAAAGCTTCGGTACGTTTTCAGCCGTCGTTGGGTTGACTGAAAACAAATCGCCAGGCACATAGGTCATACTAACTAACGTGCCATCGCAAGGCATATGAATACGATGATAATCTTTTGGACTTAGGTATAAACAGGCAAAACTGCCGTTTTCAAAGTGGGAAGCCAGTGAAGTGTCGCCAGCAAGTAAGGCAAGAGGCGAGTAGCTATGTCCTTTTGCTTGAAAAATTTGATCCTGATTAATGGCACCAAGCTGACTAATGGCACCATCAACGGGGCAAACAAAATCTGCTTTTGCGATTGGTCTGGCATTGGCATTTAAAGGCCGCGTGAAGAAGTCATTAAATGACTGATAGCTGCCAATGTCAGGGTTAGCTGCCTCTGCCATATTGACTTGATAGCGTTTTACAAACCACTTAATCACGTTGGTGGTTAGTGCACCCCATTGTTTGTTAGCCAATATGCCGGCAATGGCTGTAATGGCTTGTTTGGGTGCAAGGTGTTGTAAARGAATGGCGAGTTTCAATACGGTTTCTTCTTGGTGTTAATGAGTGGCTAGTATTTTACTAGAGGTGGGATTAAAAATCTTGCTGGGGGATATGCACGTAAAAAAAGCACAGCGCTGAAGCAAGCTGTGCTNTTTTTAATAATAGAACTAATTTAGTTCTTTTCTTTATCAATAATTTTGTTGGCTGCAATTGAAGGCATCATGGCGCGAAGTTTTGCACCTGTTTTTTCAATTGGGTGCTCTGCATTATTACGACGACGTGCTGTCATTGATGGGTAGTTTGTTGCACCCTCAGCGATAAACATTTTTGCATACTCACCAGATTGAATGCGTTTAAGGGCATTACGCATTGCTTCACGTGATTGCTCATTAATGACTTCTGGACCGGTGACGTACTCACCGTACTCAGCATTGTTTGAAATTGAGTAGTTCATATCAGCAATGCCGCCTTCGAACATCAAATCAACAATCAGTTTAAGCTCGTGTAAGCATTCAAAGTAGGCCATTTCTGGTGCATAACCAGCTTCAGTCAATGTTTCAAAGCCCATTTTAACCAATTCAACAATGCCGCCGCATAATACAGCTTGCTCGCCGAATAAGTCAGTCTCTGTTTCGTCTTTAAATGTTGTTTCAATAATACCTGTACGACCACCACCAACGCCCATTGCGTAAGAAAGTGCAACGTCTTTAGCCTTGCCAGATGAATCTTGATAAATAGCAATTAAATCAGGAATGCCACTACCACGTACGAATTCTGAACGGACGGTGTGACCTGGTGCTTTTGGTGCGATCATGATGACGTCCATGTCAGCACGTGGAATGACTTGGTTGTAATGAATCGCGAAACCATGCGCAAAAGCTAATGTGCCACCTTTTTTAAGGTTTGGCTCAATCACTTCTTCGTAAAGATTTTTTTGGAATTCGTCAGGCGTTAAAATCATGACAACGTCTGCGGCTTTCACTGCCTCCGCTGCTTCAGCCACTTTTAAGCCTTCATTTTCAGCTTTTTTCCAAGAAGTAGAACCGGCACGGAGGCCGACAGTGACATCTACGCCAGAGTCTTTAAGGTTTAGCGCGTGTGCGTGACCTTGTGAGCCGTAACCAACGATGGTTACTTTCTTGCTTTTAATAATGCTGAGGTCAGCGTCTTTGTCGTAATAAACTTTCATTTCGTTTCCCTTTCAATACAATTGCTAGTATTAATTTCGATTATAGTTTGAGAATTCTGTCGCCACGGCCAATGCCTGACGCACCTGTACGGACTGTTTCTAAAATTGCACTTTGATCTAAGCTTGCGATAAAGGCATCTAGTTTATGGCCTGAGCCGGTAAGCTCAATGGTAAAGCTGCCATCGGCCACATCGATAATACGGCCTCTGAAAATATCACACATACGCTTCATTTCGTCCCTGTATGTGTTGGATGCTTTTACTTTAATGAGCATGAGTTCACGCTCAATATGTTTGCCATCATTTAAATCAAGTACTTTCACAACATCAATTAGCTTGTTTAACTGTTTAATGATCTGTTCGATAACGGCATCACTGCCGCTGGTGACAATCGTCATGCGGGATAATGTTGCATCTTCTGTTATCGCTACAGTCAGTGATTCAATATTGTAGCCACGCGCAGAGAATAGTCCCGCTACGCGTGAGAGCGCACCAGGTTCATTTTCCATTAAAATTGAAATGATATGACGCATTATGAGTTTTTCCCCGTAATCATTTCTGATAGACCTTTTCCGTTAGGAATCATCGGGAACACATTTTCAGATTGGTCAGTCAAAAAGTCCATAAAGACGAGACGGTCTTTYAGTTTCGGACTGAAAGCTTCTTTCAATGCAYCTTCGACATCTGCTGGATCYGTCACCTGTATRCCAACATGGCCATAAGCCTCAGCTAATTTGATRAAGTCAGGGAGTGCTTCCATATAAGACTCTGAATAACGGTTTTCATAGAAAAATTCTTGCCATTGCCTCACCATGCCCATRTAGCGATTGTTTAAGGTAATCACTTTTATAGGTAGGTTGAACTGTTTRCAAGTAGATAGCTCTTGAATACACATTTGTATGGAAGCTTCRCCTGTGATGCAAGCGACTTGCGCATCAGGATGTGCTAACTGAACGCCCATTGCATATGGTAAGCCTACACCCATGGTGCCTAAGCCGCCAGAGTTGATCCAACGACGTGGTTTATCAAAGGGGTAATACTGTGCCGCCCACATTTGGTGTTGACCAACGTCTGATGTAATAAAGGCTTCGCCTTTAGTCACTTCATACAACGTTTTAATCACTTGCTGCGGTTTGATGAGTTTGTCATCTAAGGCAAACTCAGAATGTTTTTTGCTGCGCCAAACTTCAATCTGTTTTATCCAATCAGATAAAGCCGATGTGTTTTGCGCTGGCTTYTGTTCGCTGATGAGTGCGTTTAAATCAGTTAATACTGATTTCACATCACCAACAATTGGCACATCAACTTTTACGCGCTTAGAAATAGATGATGGATCAATATCAATATGAATAATTGTACGAGAGCGGCTTAAAAAATGCTCTGGATTACCAATCACTCTATCGTCAAAACGTGCGCCCACAGCTAATAACACATCGCACTCTTGCATGGCCATGTTGGCTTCGTAAGTGCCGTGCATGCCAAGCATACCTAAAGATAGCTTGTCTGTAGCAGGGTATCCACCCAAACCCATCAGTGTACTAGTCATTGGTAGCCCTAGCGATTGAATGAATTTGGTTAGTTCTGGCGCTGCGTTACCTAAAACAACACCGCCGCCAGAGTAAATCATTGGGCGTTTTGCGTCAGAAAGGAGAGCCAATGCTTTTTTKATTTGCCCTGTGTGACCCTTKGTGATTGGGTTGTACGAGCGCATTTCTATTGTTTTTGGGTATTCAAATTTRCTTAAAGTCGCGGTGATRTCTTTAGGGATRTCRACGAGSACAGGSCCTGGTCGACCAGTTGATGCGACATGAAAAGCTTTTTTCATGACAAGCGCAATATCGTTGATATCTTTAATTAAAAAGTTATGTTTTACACATGGGCGTGTGATGCCGACGGTATCGCATTCTTGRAACGCGTCCTCGCCAATYGCATGCGTCGGCACTTGGCCRCTWATRACGACCAWTGGGATGGAATCCATGTATGCAGTAGCGATACCCGTTACCGCATTCGTTGCGCCCGGCCCTGAAGTGACGAGTGCAACGCCTACTTTTCCTGTCGAGCGTGAATAAGCATCTGCAGCATGTAGCGCCGCTTGTTCGTGCCGTACTAAGATGTGCTTAAATTTATCTTGCTGATAAATAGCATCGTATATATTAAGGACAGCGCCACCCGGGTAGCCAAATACAAATTCGACATTTTCCGCATGTAGGCACTTGATAAGAATCTCTGCCCCAGTAAATTGAGGGGTTTCTTCTTGCTTGTCGGTAGGAGTGGTTTGGCTCATAAATCTTAGTCGTTTTAGCAGTTTTATACGAACCGCACACAATAGCGCTTTGGGCCTGTTTGGTCAAGGTTTATAGAAGGTTGAAGATTAATTTTTAGCAAGGGTTGACATTGTAAATGATAATCATTATCATTTRYGTRACTTCAATGTTATAAGGACTTGAAATTATGCATAGGGCGAAAGTGATGAGCAAGGCAACACTGCCGGGAAATGAGATGTATAAGGTAATTTACAATCAGCGTSAGGACACTGTTGTATTAGAGATCGGAGGCACTTCATTGAAGCTAAAMGCWTCTAATTTCATGATGATGAATGAAATGATGCGAAAAGCGGCTGCGCGGTTGGTTATGCAGACGGAAATTAATATTAAATAAAGCTTTACATTATTAATACGAATCATTATCATTTAGTATCAATTAGGTTGTGGTTGTAGTAATTAGTATGTAATTGGAGAATTTAGAAGATGCACAGTGCTTTATTTGACCCAGAGTTACCAACGGCTAAAGACGTTTTAATGGCGATATCTTGTGTTGCAACACAATATGCGTTAAATCCGTCATTGGACTTGGCAAAAGTAGCGTTAAATTTAGCCAACAACCTTAATGCGCCAGAATATGCGGAAGCAAAATCGATTGAAGAGGTCGCAAAACGATTGCGGCAGCAGTGGGATAGTGTAGTGGAAGAGTATCAAAYAATAGAAGCGAGCATCATGCCGCAACATGGYTTGTTGCAATAATAAATTTAGAAAATTAGTTAGGGAATAAGTATGTCGAGATTAACTGGGCCGAGAGTAAAGATAATGCGCGCACTGGGGTTGGATTTGCCAGGCCTATCACGGAAAACGATAGAAGCAAGGCCGTTTCCACCAGGGCAGCATGGTAATAAGTCTAGCCGTAARCGTCGTTCGGATTATGGCGTGAAGTTAATGGAAAAGCAGAAAATACGTTTCAACTATGGTTTAACGGAAACGCAAATGCGCCGTATGATTATCGATGCACGTAAAGGTAAAGAACCAACGGGCGAACGTTTCGTGCAGTTGCTAGAAAGACGTTTAGATAATGTAGTCTTTCGTGCTGGGTTTGCGCCAACAATCATTGCTGCGAGACAATTGGTGAATCATGGCCACTTAACGTTGAATGGTAAGCGTGTCAACATACCTTCTCTTCGCGTGAAGATAGGGGACGAAGTAACTATTAAGGCGAAGAGTAAAAACATACCAATTRTCATGGATACGTTAAAACAACCGGCGCTGGATAGGCCTGAATGGCTAGGATGGGATGAGCAGGCRTCTCAAGTTAAAGTGCTGCATTATCCTTCCATTGATGACATGCCATTCCCAGTTGATTTGCAGCTTGTCGTAGAATTTTATGCTAACCGGATTTAGCGCGTTAAACATTCGGTTGGTGAAGAATTTAAGGTGGTCCTAACCCACTTTAAATGTAGCAAATGCATAGCAATATGCATCTCCTTGATCGTGAACGATCATTTAGGTCGCAGTTAATGTTTCATTAATGTAAGTCGGCCATTTTTTTGTAMAACAGGCTAATAAATTATTGATKTTTTTTGRAKGNRSYATWMAWAGRTWMARTTCATATTGTGGTTGTTAGTTGAGATGGGAGCAAATTATTAAAGTTTCAGATATTAAGCAGTTTAGTTCTGAAAAGCTGTTTGGTGAGGCGAAGGAAATCCTAATTTTACATTTAGGAGAAAGTTACATGCTAACAATCACTAAACAAAAGAAATTATTACTGACCAAAGTTAAACATCACTTTTCATTGTAAAACTTGTGAAGTTTTGTCTAAAAGGTATAAGACATGAGCCCAAAAAACGAACACAAACGAATTTTATTGAACAAGAACCRGAGCGGACAAGTGGAATATTGCGAAGCTTGYGATGTGGTGGAAATGGAAGTGGGGCCTGTCAGTATAAGACTGCATGCTCAAGACTTGGAATTATTCAGTGCACTCATTCAGGAAGCTGAAATGCGCTTAAGTTTCTATAACGTAGARAARGARCGTTATGAAATGGGAATGCCGAAAATGGAAGGTGTRCATTGAATGTTGGGTTGCAATTAAGTGRTTCGGCAAGCTTAATTCCTCTGAGGTTGCAGGCTGTCGATAGCTATTTTGATGGGTTTGCAATACGGCTACAAAAAACAGCAAGCCAAATTAGTTCGCAGCTATTTAATCTTACGCTGCAAGCGAATAAACAATTCACGTTAAAAACCTCACCGAATTGGATGAAAGCGTTGGGCATGTTGTTAGTCGTGTTGATACATGCGGCTGTATTCTCAATGATTATGAATAGCCAGCCGCCGCAGATAGAAATGCAAAAATCGGCGGCACCCATGATGGTAAGTATTATTGCGCCACCAGCGCCAGAAATGATGCCTGAACCTGAATTGGTACCGATAGTCGCGCCAGTAAAGGTGACAAAAAAACCTAAGTTGAAGCCTAAGAAAGTTGTTAAAAAGGTTGTGCCAGTCGAAGTGGCGACACAACCATTGGTCGAAGCAACAACAGAGCCTCTGATTGAAGAAACGCTGTTGGATGAAGCTGTAACGGCGGCACCAGCACCAACATCTGTTGTTGAAGTGGCACCAGAGCCTGTTGTTGTGGAAGCAAAAATAGAACCGCCAAAATTTGGTGTGTCTTACTTAAATAATCCTGCGCCAGCTTACCCGCGCTTCTCGCGACGTGCTGGAGAAGAAGGGCGTGTATTGCTTAAAGTGCTTGTAACGGCAGAAGGGGATGCAGAGACAGTAGGTATTGAGAAAAGTAGTGGTTTTAAGCGTTTAGATAATGCCGCCTTAAAAGCGGTTAAGCGCTGGCAGTTTATACCTGCGCGTAAGGGCCCAATAGCATTAAGCGCTTATGTGCTGGTGSCAGNNAAKTTWTYMSTGRGMAGTTAATGCGTCATTTAGAAAATTAGTTTTTAGCAAAAATATAGGAAATGTAATGCAAGCATCGGAATTATTTAATAGTGCAGCGTTTATTGCACAAAGTGGGTTTCTTTCTATCTTGGTCRCAGTGGTTTTGCTGGTCATGTCGATCCTGAGTTGGTACTACATTGTGACCAAAGCGTATCAGGTATATAAAACCAAKGCACGCATTAAGCGTTACCTGACAGACTTTTGGGAAAAGCCTACGCTACAGGCTGCCTTGCAAATGCAAGATACGCATACGCCCGCGTATCGATTGTTAATTACMGCGGTAGAATCGGCTCAGCATCATCAGCAGCACGCAAGTAAAAATCTAGCGGCGGCGTGTAGCCAAGATGAATTTATTGCACGCAATTTGCGCCGCACATTATCTCAAGAGCAGGCTAGYTTAGAGTCKGGRTTGTCACTTTTAGCCTCTGTYGGRAGTATTGCCCCATTTGTWGGMTTGTTGGGWACTGTRTGGGGTATTTACCATGCACTAGCWGCGATTGGWGCYAGYGGRCAAGCYTCTATAGAYAAAGTRGCRGGCCCAGTAGGYGARGCATTAATTATGACGGCGGTTGGYCTGGCCGTTGCTATTCCAGCAGTGCTTGCTTATAACGCTTATATCAAATCAARCCGCAGCATTATGGCGGAGTTGGAAGGCTTTTCGCAGGATATACATACGCTATTGACGACTGGTGCGCCGTTAGTYATCAAGCAAGCRAAAACGAAARGAAATGTTGCAGCGTTTAARCGYGTTMCAGANNSSMGYNNRCTGATGYATCAAATGGGGTGCCCGCGTGATAGGGAGYAACCCATTTTCTGCTGGAGAACATACGCAGCCAATGAGTGAGATTAATACAACGCCATTGGTRGATGTGATGTTAGTGTTGTTGGTTATTTTCATTATTACCGCACCTATACTCACGCATACGGTGAAGATTGATTTGCCGCAAGCAACCAGTCAACCGCTACCAGATAAGCCRGATGTSATCAGTATTGCAATTAATGAAGCTGGGCAGATTTTTTGGAATGATTTGCCTCTGGTGGAYGGTGARATGRTGCAAAARYTAGCATTCATCGCAGACAARRWWCCRCAGCCTGAATTRCAAATTCGTGCCGATAAAGCSACGCGTTATCAAGTKTTGGCTGAGGTGATGGCGGAYGCGCAAAGTGCTGGCATCACTAAGCTWGGATTCGTTAGTGAACCTAAAGTGAGTGAATAAMGCCTATGACATCGATTGAAATTTGAACATTAATGGTGGTTTGCCATTRTTGTTCTATCGAAGCRTTTAATRCTCTGGTGGGAAGCGYCAWCAACTTACCCCTGAGATTGAAGACAGGTTAGGYTTRTTAATTATTATGGTGACGCTTTATTTATGCAAACAAAGAACTTGAAACAAATTTTTAAATGGTCAGTTATTTTGGGAATATTCACAATATTTGGTCTAGTAGAAGCATTGTTGGTTGAAGGTGGGCTGCTAGAAAGTCTTTCACTCAGCGCACTTTCTATTCCAGTCGCGGCTATCATTTATTTTTATTATTACCGTAATTGANTTTTTAACTACAAGAATTCTGGTCAGTTAAAGCACACCCTAACGTTACTGATGAAAGGTATCTTGTAAGTTTACATGGYCGTAGATTTGCATGCTTCCCAGCTTAATGGATTGTTACTTTAAATCGGAAGTGCTTACTGTTTATAACAGTTATGTTATTAAAGGCTTATTCAGATTTTTTTACTTTGTAGCTTCACTTAATAATAAAAAAAGTGCTAAGGAAGCTGGTTTAGGGTTGATCTTCAGATGGAAGAAACAGAAGTAAATAACACTTTACATTTTCAATGAGAATGATTATCATTAATATGTTGAAAGTTTAGACAGATAATACCTACTTAACTTAAGAATTTGAGGTAGCCCTAACACTGCCTTAAGTGTAGTAAATGTACTCCAGTACATCTCCTAAAAGGTTGTTTTCAACCTGTATTAAGTGGTCGCATTGGTTAAGTTTTATCATATAAGTCGGCCATGNTTTTTTTTGAGGTYTTAGTTGCTWAGAAGCAACTAAGATAGAAAGGCAGCCAGCCAAAGCAGTCATTGCATATAGCCAGCTATTTTAAAATTGATTTTTAAAGGAAAGCACATGACTACAAAAAGATTATTCGGCATTTCAATTTTCTTATTTCTATTGGCAGCATACATATTAGCGACTGTACCAAAAGCCAATGCTGCTGAYAGTTGTGAAGTAACAATAGCYTCGACTGATGCAATGAAATTTGAYGCTACMAATATCAACATTTCAAAAARTTGTAAAGAGTTCACCATTAACCTTAAGCATACGGGCACGATGCCTAAARCCATCATGGGCCACAAYCTCGTGATTGCTAAAGCAAGTGAYCAAAAAGCYGTGATWGMTGMTGGCGCTAAAGCTGGAGCAGAAAAAGGGTATCTTAAGGCAAAAGATRYGCGCGTGATTCTAGCAACTAAGATTATTGGCGGYGGYGAAAYAACAACTGCWAAATTTAAAGTTAGCCAGTTAAATGCAAAGGATAAATATACGTTCTTTTGCACATTTCCCGGSCACTCTTTYATGATGAAGGGTACTGTTAAGTTGATGTAACTGTATGAAGCAGAAATAATATAAACATAAAATAGCCAGCCAAAGAGGTCACTCATGTAGCCAGCCAATGAAATATAAAGGGAYGACTAACATGAGATTGAGTAAAGGCCAGGTGCTGGCWTTAATAGCAACATTAAGTAGTATTAATAATCCAGTGTTTGCTGAAGATGTGGATCATTTAAAAGAGGTGGTGGTTTCTGCCACGCGYATAGAGCAAGATGTGAATGATGTAGYAAYGACAGTTACTACCATTTCAGATGCTGATATTGAAAARCAGCAGCCTACAGATATTAAAGACTTATTGCGATTTGAAACAGGGGTTTCGGTTCGGTCGCRGCCTAACCGTGCATCTGGGGTATTTCGRTCAACAGGTCGTGCAGGTAACGARGGYATYAATGTTCGAGGGCTAGAAGGTAATCAAGTTTTGCTTCAAGCGGACGGCGTACGTTTGCCAGCAGCTTATGCTGACGGCGGCCCTTTTTCTGCAGGTCGCGGAGATTACATTGATTTAGAGGCGTATAAGCGTGTGGAAATTCTACGTGGTCCTTCTTCGACACAGTTTGGCTCAGATGGTCTTGCTGGGACGGTTAGTTTTATCACCAAAGACCCACAAGATTTGTTGACGTTGGGAAAGCAATGGCAAGGCGCAGTGAAAGTTGGTTATTCATCGGTTGATAATAGTTGGGTGACAGTGCCGTCTTTCTCGATTGCCGACAATCGGTTCGAGCTCATGATGCTTGGCAGTTTCCGGCGGGGCCAAGAGACTGAAAATCAAGGCAGTAATAATGTGCGAAATATTGGACGTACGACACCCAACCCACAAGATAATAAGTCAGACTATTTTTTGACAAAATTTGGTGTTAAGGTCAATGAGCATCACATGCTTAAATTTACGTTTGAAGACTTAGAGCGTCGAGTTGATACTAATGTGAAAACATTCTTTGGTGATCCGTTTACTGTCGCTACGTTATCGGGTGTTCGTCTTGAAGAGGATATTTCACGACAGTTATTTAAAATGGACTATGAGTATAAACAAGCTGAAAGCCCATGGTTGCAACGCGTAGTAGCTAGTGTTTACACACAAGACACTGAGAATGCGCAATATGGTTTGGAAACGCGGACAACTAACCCGATGTTGCGTGAGCGAAATACAAACTATGTGGAAGATACCATTGGTGGTAGCCTGCAATTAGAAAGTGATTTTGGTGACGTTGTAACTAACCATTTGGTCTATGGTGTTGATGCCAGCATTGCTGAAGTATCTTCTGTTAGTGATGGGTTTAATAGCAGTGGCACGGCTTTTGTTAGAAAGAAATCATTTCCAGATACTGACTACAAATTATCCGGTGTTTTTATACAAGATGAAATTAGTATTGGTCAGTTTAGTATCATTCCTGGCTTACGCTATGATCGTTTTGAGTTGTCGCCAAAGGTTGATGCTGAATACTTAGTGAGCACAACAGAGGAGCCAACAACATTAAAGGGTTCAGAAATCTCACCTAAACTAGGGGCTATCTGGAAAATACACCCGCTAGCTAATTTATATACGCAGTATGCACATGGCTTTCGTGCACCGCAGCCGGTACAGGTGAATAGTGGCTTTTCAAATTTGGCGTTTGGCTATACCACACTAGGTAATCCAAACTTAAAACCAGAAACGAGCAACTCTGTTGAACTTGGTATACGCGGGCGTAATGACAGGCTTAGTTATAGTGCTAGCGTGTTCAAAAGCCGCTATAACGACTTTATTGCAAGTAACCAGCTAATTGCTACTGTGGGTGGCATCATGCAATTTAAATCAATTAATTTAAGTGATGTGGAAATTAGTGGTTTTGAATTGCGTGGTGACTGGGCGTTTGCACAAAAATGGAGTATCTCGGCTAGTTATGCACACGCAAGAGGGGATAGTAAGGAAAATGGTGTTGAGACACCGCTTAATACGATAGACCCAGATAAGTTAGTGCTAGGTTTGCGTTATGATAATCATGGGAAGTATGGCGCTAATTTATATGCAACGATTGTTGAGCGAAAAGATCGTAACCCAGATAAAACCGCATTTTATAACCCAGAAGGTTATGAATTGTTCGATCTCACTGCCTATTATAAGTTTAACGATCAAGTGAGTGTGAATGCAGGCGTGTATAACCTCTTTGATCGCAAATATTTTGCATGGTCAGATGTGAGAAGCTTGTCTCCAGACTATGCACAAATCGACGCTTACAGTCAGCCTGGCCGTAATGCAACAGTCAGTGTGAAGTATCAATTTTAATGAAGCGTTTTATGCGCTAAGGAAAAGAAATGTTAACACTCAATCACCTAGCTATTATTGTTGTACTCGGTTTGTCCGCGTGTACAACGGTCGACAAATCCAATGCTGTTTCTGGAAATAGCAATCAGCAAGGGCTTGATGCCTCAGAGCGTCAATACACATTTGCTTGGAATTTTAGTGAACGTTCGAATTTGAAACCACGAGGGGGAACATCGAAAGGCGTGCCAGTGACGCTGGATACAAAACCAAGTCCGGAATGGTTGAAATTGCAAGAGGTGGGGATTAGTGAATTAGAACGTGATAGGCGTGCTATTTTGGCGATGGTGGGTGAGTATAAAGTGAGTTTTGATTTTATAGAGGTGGCGGGGTTTACTGATGATTATCAGCCCCAAGCGCCCTATCAAAGCTGGGCTACTGAGAAGGTCTATGTGTTGGAAAACAAGCCGGATTTCATTTCATTACAGCATATATTGGTCATGCAAACCATAAACAAAGACGGAACTAAGAACAAACCGATGTTGACTAAACATTGGCGTCAAGATTGGCAGTATCAACCTAAGCAAGTACTTATGTATAAAGGATACAAAACATGGGAAGTAGAAGCGGTTTCGCCTTCCCAGCAAAAAAAATCCTGGTCACAAACTGTGTATCAAGTGGATGACTCTCCGCGTTATGGTGGCGTTGCTAGTTGGCAGCACTTAGGAAACTATTCAAGCTGGAACAGTCCAGATACATGGCGGCCACTGCCGCGTCGTGAATATAGTGTACGTAAAGACTATCAGTTGTTATTGGGCGAGAATAGCCATATTATTTTACCTATGGGATGGGTGCATGAGCAGCGAAATAATAAAGTGGTGTTAGACAATAATAAAAAACAAGCAAAAGTTGATGTAGTGAATCCCGTGATTGCACGCGAATTTGGCTATAACCGGTATGAGCGGATTAAAGGCTATGACTTCTCTTTAGGAGATGTCTATTTTGAAAACACTGAGCCATTTTGGCGTGAAGTCCGTAAACAATGGGCACAGCAATCTCAGCTAAATAAGCCTATGCATTTACATGCAACACCAGGGTTATTTCTGCCATTATTTAATTATGCTGATGAGATAAATGCGGGTAAGAGAATTCAGCAGAGTGATATTGCCAGTTACGCTAAAAAGGCTGTTAACAACTATTTAGTTAACGACCACGTTTCAAAAAGTGACGTAGGTTATTAACCATTAATATAGGATGAACATCAATGGAAACGTTTGGAATGCTAGGGATGGTTTTTGGTATTATCGGCTTTGCTTTTGGAGTAACGGCATTGGATAAGGTCAAAGCATTAGAAAAAAAGTTGAAAGAAACAAGCACATTAGCCAGTATTGATTGAATCCTTACTGATAGCGTAACGCATCAATCGGGTTAAGCCTTGCTGCTTTGCGTACAGGATTGCCTCATCTTTATATTTCGTAAGGCTAATTGCAAAGCCGCTATAGACGCATCCCGTCTTTTCTGCTATTTGCTGCAAATCCTTGCTTAATTCTTTCTTGCGTTGGATCGAAGAATTCAACGTAGCAATTGCACTGCGCACTGGTTCTCTCAATTTGTGTAAATTATTATAAATACCTACAATATAAAACCCTGCTGCTAGCAGTATTGCTATGAATAAAATTTCCATTTATTATATCTTTTTTCATTGGTATAAATTAAACGATTGACTAAATAGGATTACCAGTAAATAGTTTGCATTAATACTTCCCAAAGTCAATTGAGTTGATTTTATTGGCTGTTGTCATTTGAATAACTATTAATTTAAAAGTCCCTTCAGGTTTCCATAATAATGGTTATACAAAATTCATCGACAACAGTATTTGAAAATGTATTAATGTGGACGACTTAAAACAGAAATCAATGAGCCTCTGAAGTTTATCCTTAAAGATAAGGTCAACTGATTAAAAGCAGCCAATATAATAAGAAAGATTTGGTTGTGAGTGTATTAAAATAATTATTAAAGGACATTATTGTTTATGACATTCTTAAGAGACTGTAAACTCTCTATAGTTCTTATATTATCACTTGGCCTAACCGCA
>NVTX01000114.1 GCA_002401735.1 Methylophilaceae bacterium
CTGCAACTGCTTCTGGCTTAATCAGACTATTTTTAGCATAAGCCAACAAATCAACAGTCTTGCATTCAATCCCTTGATCATGACTAATACTTTTTGCAATTTCATCGCTCGTATCGTCAAGCGCTGGCAATACCATTTGCAAAGCAGTTTCACCAACAATCAAACGTTGACTTAAAAGATATAGCCTTGTTTTCTCAATCTCAACTAAATAAAAATATGAAAGCTGCTCAGGCTTAACATYAATCATCGGCGTTAGRCGRCTCATSCGTAGCCGGCCATTGTGTAAATAGGTTTGTCGCAACCCTGACGATAAGCGCTCGCACAATAAGATATTTGGTGCCATTAACTTCATCTGCCGCACCATSACTTGGCTAACCATTGGYAACAAATAAACRCCMACYAATGGGATRTGCTCCGCTTGAATCACATCCATCCAGTTTTGCATAAAGTCTGTATTRCTTAATGCAATAAATATGAAGTTATCRTCTTTTCGTTTATCTGTATCACGGTTAATGAAGTGCGCAGTTCTATAGATACTATTGCGATTAAACTGACTRAGTTTTCGTTCTACAATTTCACGYCTCGCACTACCTGTCGTRTGCGGYARCGCTTCTARTTTGTAATCTTCTTCAATCGCATCAACAATCAGRTATACATTAACATCTGGATACCTAGCTAGGTATCGACTAAATGCGGTGTGATCYTCATCWTGATTYTTAAAGACRTGRTARGACTGCAGTTTATTGCCGTGCCAAAGCCCTGCTGTTAGGCTTTGATTCGTGATACATAAAATGAGTTTTTGTACGTTTCCAAACATCTTATARTTTCATGTGACTAAATGAATCATAAACAGGRCCAAGAACAGAGACCATAATAAACATYAAAATGAGCCCYAAAACAACGGTKAGTCCAGGYTCTAGCATTTTTAACATTYTCTGTATTTGCTCGTTCACRTCCCTRTCGTAAAAATAACTAATATTCAGCAATGACTTATCTAGCGCSCCTGAACTTTCCCCAACTTTAATCATTCGCACCACCAATGGCGGRAAAAGCCCTGCATTTCTAAAACTTTCACTCATACTATCCCCYCCATTAATTTGTGTATGTACTCGGCTTAAAGCATCTGCCACCACTCGGTTGCCGACTATATTTTCACAAGTTTTAATTGCCTGCAAAACAGGAATTCCTGTTTGATACATCAAAGCAAAATAACGTGCAAAYCKAGCCATAATAATTTTATTTAAAATCTCACCAGTCAGTGGCARTTTAAGCTTAATGTAATCAAACTTATAACGTGCATCCGGACTRCTCTTAATCCAAGYCATTAGYCCTAGTATCGCCAAAGYTGGYAGTGAGAAAAAYAACCACCARTAANCTAMSAAWNGCRTCYGAAATGAAAATTAAAATTTTYGTGTTTAATGGTAATTCTTGCCCTAAGCTGCTAATAAACTTAACCATCTCAGGCACTAGAAAAATCATTAAAAAAGTCACTGCCAGCATGACAACAACGAATACAAATAATGGGTATGCTAACAAACGCTTCGTTTGTGCAAACAATTCATCTTGCCATTTCAACGTACTGCTTAAATTTTCAAAAACAGTCGATAGCTGCCCTGTCTGCTCTCCAGCTTCGACCAAACTAACAAACACTTCATCAAAAACATCTGAGTGCGAGGATAACGCATCCGAAAGCATCTTGCCGCCTTCAACTTCAGAAGAAATAGCACCCAATACTTTTTGAAAGTATGGGTTTACCGTACTTTCTTGTAAATCACTCAACCCTTCTAGAATTGGAACACCTGCCGTCGTCAACTGCTCTAATTGAAAACAAAACATTACCAAATCGCGATTGCTGACTCTGTTTTTTGATAATGGACTTTTAGATTTTTCTGTCTCTTTAACCGTAATTAAATCTAAGCCCATTCGCTCAAGGCGCATTTCTAAATCAGCCTCATTCAACGCATCCATCTGCCCTTTTGCATTTAATCCAGTTTGATCTATTGCTCTATAATCGAAGGTAGCCACAGCTTACATCGCCTTTTACTTATCAAACCGTGAGGTGAGATCAATCACACGCATCACTTCTTCTACGCTGGTATAGCCTTCCAAAATTCGTCGCACACCATCCTCTGCTAATGGGCTAAATCCTTTGTTAAGTGCTAATGTTCTTAACTCATCAAGATGTGCTCGCCGCGCAATTAATGCATCCATTTCAGCATCTATTCGTAAAATCTCAATGATCGCCATCCGACCACGGTAACCTGTTAAGTTACAGCGCTTGCAACCATTCGCTTTAAATATTTCAGCTGCTTCTGTTCTTTTCAACGCTAGAATTTTTCGCTCTGCAGTCGTCGGCTTTGCTGCTTCCTTACAGTGCGGGCACAGCACACGTACTAAACGTTGTGCAACAACACCAATAATATTCCCGGACATAATTTCGGGTGAAATACCAATATCTGCCAACCTTGGGAAAGCGCCTAAAGCAGAATTTGTATGCAAGGTAGTAAAAACCTGATGGCCTGTCATTGCTGCGCGGAAAGCCATCGTCGCAGTATCTTGATCACGCACCTCACCCACCAAAATAATATCTGGGTCTTGACGCATAATGGAGCGAATACCATTCGCAAAACTAACTCTATTCACTTCAGAAACAGAAGTCTGCCGCATCAAAGAAACTGGATACTCAACAGGGTCTTCCAAAGTCATAACATTAACTGCTTCAGTATTTTTATGTGACAGTAATGAGTAGAGTGTTGTCGTTTTACCACTACCAGTTGGGCCCGTAACAATGAGAATGCCTTCTGGCCTTGCCATCATTAACTTAAGCTCTTCTAGCGTAGATGCTCTTAAACCCATGCGTTCCAGTGGAATAATAGATTTTTCTCTATCCAACACCCGTAAAACAATATTTTCGCCATGAATGGTTGGGTGTGTAGACACCCTGAAATCAATCGGTCGACCACATAGATTCATATTAATCCGGCCATCTTGTGCTGAACGTGTTTCTGCAATATCCATCCCGCTCACTACTTTTAAACGGACTGACACCCCCGGCCAATAACTCTTATGCAAACTACGGACTTGTTGCAACACGCCATCAATCCGATAACGAATACGTAAAAATGCAAATTCAGGTTCAAAGTGAATATCTGATGCACCTTTTTTTACAGCATCCATTAATAGCGCGCCGACTAGGCGTACAACAGGCTGCGTATATTCATCACTTTCTGTCTGCAAGCTTTCATAGTCAATTTCGCCAGTCTCAATTTCGCGCAAAATACCATCGACCGATAGCTCATAATCGTAAAACTGATCGATATACTCTTCTAATTGCGCCTCTGCAGCTAATACGGGTTTGAGTTGTAKTTGACCACCAAGCATTGCACGTAGTTGATCCAATGCCRCCACGTTAAACATGTCTGCCATCGCCACTATCATGGTTTTAGTCGCTTCTTCATAGGCGACTGGTAATAAGTGATAACGGCGAGAAAAGTCTTCTGGCACCATTTTCAATGCGTCGCCATCCGCCACGACAGTCGTTAAATCAATACTCTCTTGCCCAATCGTATGCGCGACCAAATCACGCACCATTGTTTCGGATACAAATCCAAGGCGGACTAATTGCCTGCCGAGAGGAATATCATTCTGCTCTTGCTCAATTAATGCGATGCGTAACTGATCCTGACTAATCAGCCCCTGTTGCACCATTAATTCGCCTAAGCGTAATTTACGTCTTTGTTCTGCCATATTCTTGCTCTGCCATATTTGTTTTTATATTGTTCATTGAATGGACGAAATTCTTGCCTCTAATGCTGCAGTATCTATCGCAGTAGATTGGTCTGCATTGTTCAGAGCCTCTTGGTAATAAGGTAATGCAAGTTGAGACTTTCCTAACTGATCTAAACTTACCCCTAAATTAAAAGCATTTTCCGCACTTGAGTTAATCCGGTAAGCATCAAAGTAAGCTTGTTGTGCCGCAGCCCACTGCTCTTGACCGGCATAAACATCACCCAAAGCAGCATGTAAATTTGCATCATCCGGTGTCGTGGCCATCATGGATTTAATACTGCTCTCACTATTCTGCGGTTGATTTTTTTGATGAAGGCTTATCATGCCAGCTTTTGCCACGTCGTTCCTTGGCTCCATTTCTAACACTTTACGGTACCAACCGTTGGCATCGGCTAAACGTCCTTGTCGAGCGGCAATAGCGCCCAACCCCAACATTGCATCCACATTCGGACCATAACGTTGCAGCACCTGCTTATAATCCTGCTGCGCTTGATTATCATTGCCAGCTATGTAGGCTTCATAAGCGCGCATTAGTACAGGATTCACGCCTGATTCTGTCTTCGCTTGGGTGATTTTAATGGAAGCGCTTTCTGATGCTATCCCCACGTTTAGTGATTCAGCATTTGAGCGTATGATCTTGACGTTTGAATCGACAACAGTCTCATTAGGCGTTAACGTTTCCTCAACACTGGGTTCTTCTTGCGTAGGTGCAAGTACTGATGCTGTTCTTGGCGGATTACTTTCCGCCACAGCAGGTACCTCAACAACTTCAACTGCCTCAGCTTCTTGAACACTCGTATCTGGCGCCATAACAGCTTCCACTGGTTCCACTGGTTCCACAAGGGTTTCTGGCTCAATAAGCGCCACTTCATTTTCCATTGGCAGCTCAGACAAAGGTGCTGGCATTTCCTGACTCACAACAGGCCTAGATGGAATGACAATATCAGGGATATTCATCACAGATTGGTACCAGTAAAACAACGCAGCCATGATAAGTAGCGCCAAAAATCCTATTATTAACGCCAATTTAGCCGTTTGATGTGTAGGTTCGGTACGCTTAGCTGTAAACACATTAGCTGCTTGCACTTGGGCAGGGGGAGGCTTCACTTCATTTGTCGTTAATGACGGAATCACTTTTTTGGAAGGCGCTGGCTTTACTGTGGGTTTTTGCAGTGCTTCTTTTTGCGAAATATCGGCAGCAGAACCTCTTAGTGCCTCAGGAACCACATCAACCGCTGCATTTTGATTTAAACCTGCCGCTGAAGGGCTGAGAGATAAAGCAGCTTCTTTGGATTTTTTCTCTACGGTTTCTACAGAGGATTTTCCTGTTTTTCCACTTTGAGATTTAGTGCGCTTTTTTGATTTGTCAGTTTGTTTTTTATCGGCATTGTTCTTAGCCTGCGCCTTTTCTGCTTGTGCTTTATCCAGTGCTTTTATCAGTAAACTCATGGTTCATTCGACCCATCAATTTGCTTCATCTAGCGCTTTTTGTAACTGCTGCGCAGGTAAATATTTTTTAAATGAACTCAGCTCATCGCTCTCTAAGCTCGCGTTTGGAATCACCGTCGGACGTAAGAAAATCACCAACTCTGTTTTTTTAGTCGCATCATTCTTACCTTTAAATACATTGCCGACCCCTGGCACCTTGCTTAGCCCTGGTACCGAATCCGTATTATTTATAATTTCATCCTGCATCAAGCCTCCTAGCACAGCAATATCGCCACTAGATACACTTAATACAGATTCCATTTCACGCACTTGTATTTGTGGGATTGCACTTATGGTGTTAGCCGCAGCAAGTTGCGGGTTGGGGTCATTCACAAAACTCAACACTCTTGAAATCGTAGGTCGAACATTAATGTTGACCTTGCCCGTATCATTAATTTGAGGGGTTACACTCATTACCACACCAACAGGAACCGTCTGTGGTGTCGTGGTTATCGTACTGAATGCATTGCTATTAGTATTACCAGGCGTCTGCTGCACTTCGACCGTAAAGTAAACTAAATTATCCACCACTTTTAACACAGCTGTCTGATTATTAAGCACCATTAATTTTGGACTAGAAAGCACCTTCGTATTACCAAACTGCTCCAACAGGGTAATGGATGCCGCAATATTGCCAATGGAACTCAAAGGATTAATATAACCGGCCACCAAGCCTGCAGTATTTGTTCCGCCAAATGCATTGCTCTCGCCAGCGCTAAATGTACCAGTCGTAGTGTTAAAATTAACGCCTTTTGACCCAAGTGTTTGACCAAATACAAACCCACTATTTCCAGGGTTATTTAGTCGACTCCAATCGATTCCCGCCTGATAACTATCACTTAAAACCACTTCCACAATCGTTGCTTCTATCAGCACTTGTTTTCTAGCACTACCCATTACTCTATCAATAAACTCTTGCACCTTCTGATGTTGCTTATT
>NVTX01000115.1 GCA_002401735.1 Methylophilaceae bacterium
AACTCATGGAATCTAGTGTCATTTTTGAGTTTGATGCAAGTTCAGCAGTCGTTTCATCGGCAAACTGAATCACGACTTTACTATTCTCTTTCGTCACAATGTTTGCACCAGCCCCCAGTTTTTGCCCTATTTTTAAAGGCTCAAAATTAGTCGCCGATTGTTGCCACTGCACCAGACCAGACACAAATATCACCTTTGCACTAGCTGGACGTTGCTTGACCAAGCCAAGCGGCACCTTAAGCACTTTGCCAGCAGGCATGAAAAATGGATCTTTAATATGGTTTAGACGCTGCACTTCTTTCCAGTCATCAGGATTGAGAAGGTGCTTCTTACCCAACGTGATTAGATTGTCGCCTGGCCGTACCGTATAGCGCCACACCCCAGTTTCATCCGCCGCAAATGCTTGCAGTGATAACAAACAAACAATACCAATGAGTGCATTTCCTATCGCCTTTTTACAGTTAGCGAAACTAGCAGTGTGCTGTGTCATTAAAATATTCAATCCAACCTCTCTAAACGGTAACCTTGGTGATAAACTGAAATTAAGCGCCAACCGAACTCAGGAAGCAGCTTAAGCTTACTACGAAGGTGGCTAACATGMACATCAAGTGTCCGTGTGTCGATATCTGGTGACGTCCCCCAAACCACTTTGGTGAGATGTGGTCTAGAAAGYAAAATACCCACTTGTCTAAAAAAATACAGTGCTAAATCTARTTCTTTTTCTGTTAACTTAATGGCATTACCATCAATTTCAAATTTTCGCCTAGCAAAATCCACGGTTAAACCACCATAGTTCATCACGGTTAACTCCGTTGCTTTGGGGTTGGCTCGACGATACAGCGCATTAATTCTTGCAATCAACACTTTTGGGTTAGGCGGTTTTACAATGTAATCATCGGCGCCKGACTCAATCACCGCAATCACATCTTCTTCYGCATCRCGACCGGTTAAAAAYACCACAGGYGGRTAASTACCTTTGATTTTCATGCTCTCCAACACTTCGAGACCACTCATATCAGGCACTTCCCAATCAAGAATCGCTAAATCATATTGATTGGCATTAATTGCCTTTAAGCATTCTCGTCCAGACACAAAAAAATCAACTTCATGCCCGACCATTTGTAATGATGCGACCAATTCGCTGGCGAAAGCCCTATCATCTTCCAAAAAAACAATTTTCATATACYCACTTTACAATAAGTCCCAAGGTATTGTCACATAACTTCGTGCTGTCGTGCAGCGTCGAACTGTTAATTARYGTWAAACMWSMWCCAYTYTSWSANAATYCNGNAWRRRYARAGTYRYSRSNGSTCAARKCNGCWCTGGTGCCAGGGTTGATATTGCGTGTTTTCAACGATTCGTCAAACGCTAACAAATTAGAAAGGTAATGGTTGGGGTGGGTTTGACTCTGGAACGCTTGATAGTGAATTAACGCCTCTTGTTGCACACGCTGAGCGACTTTTAAATCATATTTACGTGCTATATGGCTATCGGGGTAATGGCTTAGCCAATACAAATACAATGCCGTTGCCGCCCAAGCAGGACGCTCCCATGTCGATAATGCCTGCTGATACTGCGGCAGCCCCTCTTCAAATACTTGTAAAAAACAATTACTATATTGGCGCCCAATTAAATCGYGCTCTGCGGAAGCTTCCATCGCCTCTAATAAGCTACCTTTTGCTGACGTATGCACGTCATGGACATCTGCATGACCCAGCCCCGCTGGGTTAGCTAGCTGAATCGCCTTGAATGCCCACTCAGCATCTRTTTGCGTAGTATTAGCAAGCACTTGCTTCAACCGTTGGCGTAGATTCTCTGTATTTGTCAAGAATGACGCTTGAATAATAGGTGCGCATAGCAACACAATACCTAAATTAGTATTACAACCGACAGCGTCCCAAGTTGCTTCAATAGAACGATAAATACGCTCGCCAAGATTTAAGTTCGCCTGCGCAATCGTGGCTGAAGAAGCTTCTGCACTACTAACAAAATCTTGCACCTTCATGCCATGCCCATCAGAAAAAATGTGTACATTGCCGGGCTTCAACGCTTCTATCTCAGCTAAACAAGCATTTTTATAGTCGCGGGAGAGTTGTTGAGTTAACACTGATAAAGCATGATTAGTCATCTAATTTTTGAATTAAGTCATCCACTAAGGTTTGTGCAATATTGGTTTGACACACGTTTTGCAGTGCTTTCCAAGCTGGAATGCTATTCACTTCTAACACCCATAATTTACCATGCTTATCACGCATAATATCCACGCCACAATAATCAATATTTAACGCTTGTGCYGCCTGTATGGCTAACGMRCAGATTGCTTCATCTTGTGTACTGACACACTTTGCTCCCTGCGCAACATTGTTCAACCATCCATTGCCACTTCGCYGCATTGCAGCAACCACMTGATTATTAACAATAAATACACGGAAATCGTGGTTACTTTCTCCAGAATCGATATAAGCCTGTAAGTAATACACGCCATCCACATAGGCGTCTCCAGGTAAAGGCAATGTCGTACTTGTACTGAGTAAACGAACACCCTGCCCTTGTGAACCAAACARTGGCTTGATCACCAAAGCATTGTTTTCGGCCATATGCTGCGTRATGAGTTGATGTGCRACATGCCTAGATTCACACACCCAAGTCGCTGGGGTWGGTACATCATGCTGCATCAACAAAAAATTRGTCATACCYTTGTCRACAGTACGCTCGATAGCCTTAGCATCATTATAAACYTTGGTGCCTTGCATCYGTAAGATATGCAGTATGTTCAACCGCGTAATCACTTGCTGCAAACTTCCCGCAGCAATGCCACGGATAAATGCCATTTTTGGTAGCGCATCAAAGCCAGGGATATTAATACGAGGRCTCACGCCGGATAAATCAATCACACAATCTTGAAGCTCGACAAACACAGCTTCAACAGCACGTTTTGCAAATGCCCGTTGTAACGCAATACCGTGCCAGCCACCAGCTTGCGCTGCCTCATCAGTAATAATGGGYACTCTCATCATCTATAAATCACTTTAAATTAATACTTTAACTATTTGTATAATTTAATTAAATGACTTTTCTAAAAGYGCCTCATTGAAATCACCGGCAAAGAAACTGCGACCAGTTTCCATATTTGWGATCGTGACTTTAGCCGGYGAAAATAACAGTGGATCAATTTGATAAAAGTCCATATTCACCGCTTTAAATATCTCGGCAAATGGCCGTCCATAATCTTTAGAGGCACTACTTGGCATKGCCTTCGCCAATTCCTCAGCMGCTTTATCTGTGCATTTCACGTAAAGATGCACAAACCCACCATATAGAATGGCGTCATTTGTTCTACCCATCCCAGTGAGAAAATCAGGGGAYGGTGCAGGGATTGGCGCAACACCATAACCATCGACAAACTGTTCTAGTGGAAAATGAACCGCATGTAGTTTATGCAAAGCAACTTCTAGCACACGTGCAGCAATTTGCACTGTGCCTGCAAGGCTTCTTGTTGGCGTCAAAATAAACGTTAAGTTAGAAGCTGAAATACCAGTATCGCGCGCGACTTTTTCAATCACTTCGGCTGGTGGCACTTTATCGGTTTCCAACACTAATACTGTTTGCGCACTTTCGTCTTTATATGACAGTTCTTTATAAATATCTTCTCGTTGCGCAATCGCACGTGCTGGCCCACTGCCTAAAGAAAAGAATTTCTCATGGGATAGTGCCCAGCCAGCATATTGACTGCCTAAGCAAGCGATTACAGGGCTTTTAGCGTGCACTTTGACACTCAGCGGCCAGTTTTTAAACGTACTATCATTTTGCAAGGTCACACTGCCTAAGCCACCCATGCAAATCTCAGCAATTTGTCGTCCGGCCTCGAGCCCACCATTGACCTTTATTCCGGCATCAACGATCATCGCACCAGTCATATCCTCAGAAACAAGCAAATCAAGTGCACTTGCGTTAGCAAGTAAATCTTTTACTAATGGGATTGTGCGATTATTAATACTCACGTGAGAGTTATCTTTAGTATTCATTATTCTTTACCCATAAAGTTAATTGATCAATTTACTACTTAGTTCTACCGCCCTATCATGCACTAAGCTTTTAGCAAGTCTTGCTGTTTCTGCTTTTGCCATAACAGTACATAGCGGCATCCCTATCTTAAAGCGGTTATCCGCTTGTGGTACATCACGCACCCAATCAGGCCAATCCATATGATGTTCTATTGTCACATCGCAATTTGCATAAATGACTTGATGCGCGATACTGGCTTTACATTGGTTATTTTGCTCAAAAGCACTTGCAACTAGTTTGCTACAATTGGCGGCAACATGCATTGCCATTAAACCACGATAATTAGGGCTATATAAGTCTATTGTTGCGCTTAACCGCGGATTAACTTCAAGCACATAAACATCATGACCGTCACAAATAGCATCACAACTATTCAACCCCACTAAATGCATGGCTGAAACCAACTGATTAATGTATGCGGTAAAGCGTAATGTTGCTACTTGACTCAATTCTGCGTGAGAAACAGCACCGCCATATCGGAACGGCGCAAGCGCACTACTCTCAGACCATTGCTCATTAAAGCCAATAATATGCACACCCGATTGATCAACCAAAAACAAACATGAGATTAACCTGCCCTCTTGGTGTTTTTGAAAATAAACATTGCCTGGCACTTCTGCTTGAGTCGCTGAAAGTATTTTCACATGCTCGCCGCCACTGCCACCAATGGTTTTTTGCAACCATCCATCAATCGTTTTAGGAGGGGCAAGCATGACCTTTGGATACGGCACCCCGACATCATCACAACACTTAAAAAACCAGCGCGGATTTTTGGACTGCATCACAACTTCAGCAGAATTACCTAACACTTTTATATGCTGGTTAATGTTATCTAACAGGACTGGTTGCATTTCGAATCCGGCACCGTAACAAAACCCTGCTACCGTATTCGGCGTGATAGTTGAAACAATCGCAAGCACTTCATCAGCATTTAACTGCATCTTTGTAATAGGTACTTGGTGCGTTGTTTTTGCTAAATGTTTGGTATCTTCATCGGTGAAACCATCAATAGATATAACATCGAAGCCAGCGTTAACAGCCGCTTGTACATAGGGCCTGCTAGCAATAGCAGCAATAACAAGCGTCTTTCTATTTGGCGTTAGCACATGCAAATTCAAATGCTTCGTGATAATCAATGTGCATTGGCACTTCACTTTCCAGCATTTTTTCAAGCAATTGAACAATCAGTTCCTCAAATTTTTGAATGCCAATCTCACTTTGAATAAGTGAGTAGCGATCTATAGTGATGTATAGCAGCGCTGAGGTATTGTGTTTTTGGGCTGCCTGGCGAATAGTGGCATTAATTATATCAATAACTTTATCGCGTTGAATGCTCGCGGTGCTAGTGTGGTTGGTGCTAGCATCAGGCTCGATAGTACCTTGGCCTTCAAAAAATTCTTTGGTGATGAGTAGCTCTAAGGCGGCTTCGCCTTGGTAATCAACTTTTGTGATTTTTGCTTCGACAGGGACGGGTATTTCATCACTGGTTATACCGGTAAAGTTAATAGTTTCTGTCGGTATTTCTTCATCGGGCTCAATGGGACGAAGATATTTTTTTAGGTGCTCTTGCTCTCCTGCTGCAAGGGTGTCAACGACGGGCATACAAAACATGCCCTCAGGGTTCAAGTAGCCGAATAATTGTGCGTAGCTATCATTTGTGTAGAGATAAGTGCCTTCCTGAATAATGGCAATGGCGTCCACAGAGCTGCTCAGTAATCGGTCACATCGACTTTCTGAATCACTGTAGAGCCGTCTGCATCGGCGTAGTCGGCGACGTTGTTCTAAGTCGTAGAGGGCGCGACTGATAACAAGCAATAGCCGCTGATCTTCATCCATTGGAATGACATCGGCAGCGCCATGACGCAGACCATCAACAATCTCAGCGGGGTTGTACTCATCAGAGATGAGTACAACAGGGGTATCAAGATTGAGCTTTCTGATCGTGGTGAAGATAGATTTTATCGGGACGTCTTCACCACTAAACTGGGCAATAATTAGATCCCAGGATTTGGTTTCAAGTAGCTTGGAGAGTACTTCAACTTTGTTGACATGTTTGGATTCAGCGCGGTAGTTGGCGTTACGTAACAAACTGACAACACGGTT
>NVTX01000116.1 GCA_002401735.1 Methylophilaceae bacterium
ATCATCAATGGGAAACCAATCGGTGCGCAAGCTTATGCTTTAAGTAACCATGATGAAATAGAAGTGTTGGGCGTTAAGATGGAGTTTTGTCTTGATTGACACTTTTGGGTGTTTAAACACAACCGTTAGTTAGGTTCTTCAATGAAGCAATTAGAACTACTAAATCAGTTAGAACGTTTGAATGCGATTGGCGTTGCGCTATCATCTGAGCCAGATAATAAGCGCTTATTAGAAACGATTTTGTTAGGCGCCAAAGAGTTAACCAACGCCGATGGTGGTACCTTATATACGGTGTCGGATGATGACAAGCTTAAATTTGAAATTATGCGTACGCTTAGTCTTAATATCGCGATGGGAGGGACGACCGGTAAACCGATTCCATTCTCTCCACTACCCCTATACTTGGAAGATGAAAAGCCAAATCTCAACATGGTGGCGGCTTCATGCGCAATAAATGATGAAACGATTAATATTGAAGATGCATATTTAGTCGAAGGGTTTGATTTTTCTGGCACACGTAGTTTTGATGAAAAGATGGGGTATCGTTCGAAATCTTTTTTGACGGTGCCAATGAAAAATCATGAAAATGAAATTATTGGCGTACTACAGTTAATCAATGCGATTGATCCAAAAACGAAAAAAGTGGTTTCTTTCACGCAGTCTCATCAACGGCTAGTGGAGTCGCTTGCATCACAAGCTGCTGTAGCCATGACGAATCAAAATTTGATTAATGGCCTTAAAGGGCTATTTGAATCATTTATTAAATTGATTGCTGATGCGATTGATGAGAAGTCACCATACACTGGTGGCCATTGTCAGCGAGTACCAGAACTCACCATGATGTTGGCTGAAGCCGCAATGGAAGCTAAGAGCGGGCCATTTAAAGAGTTCGTAATGACTGAGAAAGAGATTTATGAGCTTAAAATCGCGGCTTGGTTGCATGATTGTGGCAAAGTCACGACCCCTGAGTATGTYATGGAYAARGCMACTAAATTAGAAACGATATTTGATCGKATTAATYTAATTGATCAGCGTTTTKMWKTGTTGAAAGCGCAACGTGAAAATGCCTATTTGCGGTTGATGCTGCAAACCACCAACGATGGGAAATTACTTAATACAGCATCCTTACAAGATGATGTTAATGCGATTCATAAACAATTAGATAACGATAAAAGGTTTATTCGACGGGTAAATGTTGGTAGTGAATCAATGAAATTAGAAGATCAAAAACGTGTCAAGAAAATTGCTGGCTATGAATTTATAGATGCTGCTGGTAAGCAAACGAAATTTTTAACAGATGATGAAGTTTATAACTTAACAATCTCACGTGGAACGCTGACGCCAGAGGAGCGGGGGATCATCAATAACCATATCTCTGTCACGATTAATATGTTGGAGTCGCTACCATACCCCAAAGACCTTATGCGAGTGCCAGAGTATGCGGGTGGGCATCATGAGCGTATGGATGGTACAGGWTACCCTAAAGGGTTAAAGAGGGATGAGATGTCAGTTCCCGCTCGGATGATGGGGATTGCAGATATCTTTGAGGCGCTGACTTCAAAAGATAGACCATACAAAAAAGCGAAAACATTATCAGAAACATTGATGATTCTCGGTAAGATGAAGCTGAACCAGCACATTGACCCCGATATTTTTGATTTGTTTGTGCGAGAAAAAGTTTATTTACGTTATGCAGAAATGTTTTTGGATCCATCACAGATTGATGAAGTAGATGAAACAAGGATTCCAGGGCACGTAAACTTTGGTGTGATTAACACGCTATAAACGATTTAATATCCTTGATTAGTTTGGTCATATTTTTTGGTGAAACCGTATGAAAGCACACGCCGTTAGGCGCTAGGCGCACGTTTGGGCCAATGTTGCAAAAGCCTAAACAAGGGCTCTTTTCAATCGTAATCGCTAATTGCTCGTTAGACAGTGCAGTTAGCACATCTTCGCTACCACGTGCCCYACAAGARGGAGTGTTGGGGTTGCCCCGAAAGTTAGTACAAACCAACACTTTCTTTTTAGAGAGTGTGGTCATGAAAGCCTTGGCTATCTAACTTCAAGTAGCTGCCCTGATCATACCAATCACCTAATACCCATCGTTCGCARTGATGGTTGTCTACTTGRTGTATGTGTTTCATWGGGCGRTGTGTATGCCCATGAACRAGTGCTGRTGGGTAATGGTATTCCTTAAGTAATGCATTCACTGCCGATGCATTTACATCCATAATTTCCATTGATTTCATCGATTTTTCTTGCTCACTCTTAGCGCGTATCGATTCGATATAAGCAATACGGTCTGCTAATGGTTGGCTTAGAAACTTCGTTTYCCATGTGTCTGTTCGCACTTCGGCTCTGAACTGTTGGTAAGCAACGTCATCGGTGCATAAAGCGTCACCATGGCTRAKRAGTATTGGTTSYCCATATAARGTAATCARGCTRGGGTCRGGYARTATYGTGCAGTTGGYKGCTTTAGAAAAGRCRTYGCCTAATAAGARATCTCTATTGCCATGCATGAGGTAAATCTTAACACCGTGTTGGCCKAGYTGATTTAATGCATSWATCGTTTGCGYATRTACACCYRCTTYAATTGCATCRTCTCCAGCCCAGTACTCAAATAAATCACCAAGGATATAGAGGGCGTCAGCATCGACTGCTGTTTGTTTTAAGAAGCGCGTAAATGCGGTAATGATGGTGGGGCGTGACTCACACAGATGCAAATCGGAAATGAATAAGCTGTAGTCCATGTGAGCCCGTTTTTTATAACCGATTTAAATTAGCAAGAGATTGCTTTTTCTATGATAACCGGCGTTTCCGGGACATCTTGATGACCCGCACTCGTTGTTGTTTGTACTGCTTTGATTTTGTCAATAACATCCATGCCGTCTATTACTTTACCAAAAACACAATAGCCCCATCCGCTATCGGTAGGAGATGTGTGGTTAAGGAAGTCGTTGTTGTTGATATTGATAAAAAATTGACTAGACGCAGAATCTGGGACTGCGGTGCGGGCCATTGCAATGGTATACAGGTCATTGCTTAATCCGTTATCAGCCTCATTTTTGATTTCTGCTTCCGTAGATTTTTGTTGCATGTCAGTGTCAAACCCGCCGCCTTGGATCATAAAGTCAGTGATGACGCGATGGAAAATCAAGCCATCATAAAAACCATTTTCTACATATTGTAAAAAGTTAGCGACAGTAATAGGTGCTTTTTCAGCATTGAGTTCAAGCGTAATATCGCCAAAGTTAGTTGTGAGTTTTACCACGAAAAATCCTTAAAATTTAATAAAGTAGAAATTACTTAGCAGCGGTCTCTTCAAGAAGCTTAGCGCTAATGATTTTAATCGGTTTGATAGGGACATTGCTAAATCTGGAAATATTACCTGTAGGCACAACAGCAATTTTTTTAACAACATCCATACCGCTAATAACTTTCCCAAAGACACAGTAACCAATTTTATCTGGTTGTGGGCTGGTGAAATCTAAGAATGCATTGTCATTAAGATTGATAAAAAATTGCGCAGTTGCAGAATCTGGGTTTGGTGTACGGGCCATTGCAAGCGTTCCCGTTTTGTTTTTTAAGCCATTATCAGCTTCATTTTTGATGGGTGATTTGGTTGGCTTTTNAAATAAATCACGCTCAAAACCACCGCCTTGAATCATAAATCCATTAATAACACGATGGAAAATAGTTTTTTCATAAAAACCACTTTCTACATACTGCAAAAAATTGGCGACGGTAATCGGTGCTTTTTCAGGATACAACTCAACCGTAAAGCTACCTTTGTTCGTTTGAAATTCYACTTGTGTTACTGCTAACGAACTGGTTGCCGTCATCACAAGTGCAAGCGCGCAGAACCAATGTTTAAAGTTTTTAATTGTCATCTTATTTATGCTGCACCTTCGTAAATTATTTTCCATTGATTGTTTTCGTTCTTCCAGTATTGTCGTTTACGCATTTTGTTCTTTAATGTCGGGCTTTCGTAGTATTGCTCAAAATCAACCACGATTATTTTTTGATTGGTATCTAACCTTAGYCYCTTAGTTTTACGTAAGGCAGGGTAGCTAAACATACTAACGTCACTCACTTTTATAATAACTTTAGGTTTGTTCGCTTGGACTCTRCGTTTGTGCGTTGTCCATTGTGTTAGCTCGCCGCCACTATAAAAAAAGTTTTTGGAATAATGACTTAAATATTGATTGGTGTCCTGAGATATCCAATCTGTTCGCCAAGTTTGTAGTGCCTGATTAAGCGCTTTTAACTCTTCATTTTTAATGGCAGCATCCTTGCTATTTACCCACTCAACATTATTAGAAATGATGACGGGGACATTGCCAGATTTTAAAATAGGGGCCAACTGCTTTAAGTCTGGGTTGCTTAACACCACACAGCCATCACTAGCGCGTGGCGGGCGGCTATAGGTGTCTTTTGGCGTTCCATGAAGCCAGATGCCATGGCCTGTTTTCTTATTGTGTTTATCTAGCTCGTTAGGATAGTTTAATGGGTATGCACCATCACCATAAAATTCAGATAAGGGGGAGGTGATTTTTGTGCTCGAAAAGTAAAGGCCTACAGGAGTACGTTTATCACCCTCTACATTTTTAACGGCACCATTTTTGCCGATACTAACGTAGTGGTTAGAAACATGTTGCAAGCCCGTGTTTGTTTTTTTATATAAAAACAATCTAGATTTAACGGTGTCGATTAAAATTAAGTGCTTTTGTTGCGCGCGCATTTGAACCGATATATTCGGAATTTGATGGTTGCTGTCCGWAGAAAAATAGTAGTTCAAACGGGTGCGCGCTTCTTCTCGCAAACCTTCTATTTCTTTAGCACTAGATTCTTCTCTAAGCGCTGTTGGGTTACCAAAAGYACTTAATGCGCGGCCCTGTGCRCTRAGTAAATCACCACGTATTARRTGTGCAAGYTTRAAATTTGGTGTKGTRCGAATAAGTTCGTTGACCGTATYCATGGCTTGCTTGGTATTGCCTTGCGCAATTTGCATTARGCTTTTYACCARYARGCTTTCYACRATATCYCGYCCRGCATTRCTAGTGAAAAGCTTGTCAGAAAAGTTRCCTTGGTTGACCGCWGTGGCGCTCCAAGGCATAAGGGTGCAGCTAATAACCAGTAGGTATTGAGCTATCCTTAACTTCTTAGAGGTTGATTTCTGAATCAATTTCATTTCAATTATTTCTTACATCAGCATTACTTGGCCGGTATCTAGCGATACCTGGTTCAATTAATTTGAGGCAATTTCCTTATTAATTAACCATGAGCCATCCACTTTCTTGAGGATGAGCGTTTTGTTTGTACGGATAGGGCGGCCATCTGCTTTGTAGTATTGTTTAAAGCTCACCTTTGCATTGCTGTCATCAATCACTTCAGTTTTTTGGTTATTGATTGTTAGATTGATTTTAGAAGGTTTCGTTACACGGCCACGGCGGAACTCTTTCCAGTTTGCAAGACTTCTGCCTTTGGCTGGTGTAAAGCTGTCAGCATAACTAGCCAAGTATTGGTCAATATTTTGGCTAGCCCAAGCAGCTCTCCACGCTTCAACAGCCGCTAATACATTGCCTTCTGCATCAGCTGAGGTGTCTGCTGGCGCCACTTCTGGTGCGGGTTTAGGTGCTGGTGCTGGTTCAACTTTTTTGTTCGCTGGGCGAATAGGGCGTGTCGGGGTGGCTGTATTTGCAGCAACGATTGTCTTGCTGCCAGTACCAAACAAATCTTTAATGAGCGAAAGCTTGCTTTGCGCACGTGAATTACCATTGTCTAGTTTTAACGCTTTATCATAAGCTTGATAGACAACACCTTTTTTTCCGTTACCGATCTTCTTTTCAATATGATAATTTTCAATATCTTGTGCACGCCCTTCCAAGATAATTACGGTGGTATAATCACTCTTTGCTAAACGAGAAGCTTGCTGGAAAACTCTACCCGTAATAATCGATTGAACAAGGTCTGCCATTGACTTTCGTTCTACTAATAACCAATTATCAACAAGGTAATCTCCGACTGTTAATCTTTTCACCTCAAAATCAACAAATGCATTAACATAAAGCAAATCAATAATACCACTCGCCCGTTCTCGATCATCAACAATTAACTGATGGCTAACC
>NVTX01000117.1 GCA_002401735.1 Methylophilaceae bacterium
CGGTTAGCCATATGGGATAAATACCACCAAGCTTCTGAAGGCTTAGAGCAAAAAGGGGATATTACCCGCCCGACTATTCCTGAAGAATGCCAACATAATGCGCATATGTATTATATTTTGCTTGATTCGAATGAGACGCGAACGAAATTGATAGAAACGTTTAAAAAGCAGAATATCCATCCAGTATTTCACTATATCCCATTGCATTCATCGCCCGGTGGTTTGCAGTTTGGTCGTGTCTCAGGGGCGATGACACAGACAAATGATTTGTCTGCACGCTTGTTAAGACTGCCATTATGGGTCGGGCTAAAAGAACATCAAGATCGAGTGCTTGACGTGATGGGACTTAGCTAAAATTCTTAGCTAAAGTTGAATTGTAATAAACCTTGACACTATGTTTTATTAGGCGTTAAATGAAAGTGCGCTGATTTGAGTGGCCAACATTAAACAAAGCCTTACTCAGCTTGCGAGCGCATAACAAATTCTGCTAAAGCGAGAGACAAAAACCCGTTTTAGCCCTTTTGAGCTACTGCGGGTTTTTTAATGCGCGTGAAGTAAATATGAAGAGAAAGTCATGACAAAACAATATCATCCAGAGACCATCAGTGTGCGAGCTGGAAACCAGCCGACAGCGTTTGGTGAAAACTCAGAAGCGATATTTCTAAATTCTAGTTTTCGGTTTGAAAATGCTGCACAAGCGGCAGCAAGATTTAGCGGGGATGAGCCTGGTAATATTTATTCTCGCTTCACAAATCCTACCGTTACTGTTTTTCAAGATAAATTGGCGGCAATGGAAGGCGCTGAGCAATGCGTTGCTACTGCGAGTGGCATGTCTGCCATATTGGCCTGTGTGATGGGCTTATGTTCTGCTGGGGACCATGTTGTGGCATCACGGAGTATTTTTGGCACCTCGGTTCAGTTGTTTACGAACATACTCAACCGTTGGGGCTTGGAAGTCAGTTTGGTATCTTTAACCAATGCGGATGAATGGCAGGCGGCGGCCACCTCTAAAACCAAACTGTTTTTTGCAGAAACACCATCAAACCCATTAACCGAGGTTTGCGATATTCAAGAATTAGCTGATATTGCACATAAGGCAGGTGCGCATTTGGTTGTGGATAATTGCTTTTGCACGCCGGTGATTCAGAAGCCTTTAGATTTAGGCGCCGATGTCATTATCCACTCTGCGACAAAATACATTGATGGGCAAGGGCGGTGCCTAGGTGGCGCTGTTCTTGGTTCGAAAGCGTTGATGGAGCCAGTCTATGGGTTCTTGCGGACAGCTGGCGTCACAATGAGTGCTTTTAATGCGTGGGTGTTCTTAAAAGGTTTGGAAACATTGCCTATTCGTATGGAAGCACATGCGCGTAAAGCATTGGCTTTGGCAGCGTGGTTAGAAGCGCAGCCACAAGTAGAACGTGTTTTTTATCCTGAACTTAAATCACACCCGCAATATGCCTTAGCGATGCAGCAGCAAAGTAACGGTGGCGGTATTGTGAGTTTTGAGGTGAAACCCAAAGCAAATCAAACGGAGCAAGAAGCCGCATGGGCGTTAATTGATGCAACGCAGATGATTTCAATCACGGCGAATCTTGGTGATGCTAAAAGTACCATTACGCATCCAGCAACGACAACGCATAGTCGCATCACGCCAGAGGCGAGAGCGGAGTCTGGCATTAAAGATAACTTGGTGCGCATCGCTGTTGGACTAGAACACGAAGATGACTTAAAGGCAGACTTGGCGCTGCTAGCGCGATAAGTCAGTGATTTTAAAAAACGGGGCATAAGCCCCGTTTTTTATTGTAATAATTACAGTAAAAAACCGCCCTTGTAACGTAATCATGCTAAAATTTGCGGATTAAATATCTTATAAAAATRCGCTTATTAAAAGCTGCTTTCTCATACAGAAAAACGGAATAAAACATGGATCAATTCGCTAAAGAAACCCTGCCTGTTAGCTTGGAAGATGAAATGCGTCGTTCTTACCTTGATTACGCGATGAGCGTGATTGTGGGCAGGGCATTGCCAGATGTGCGTGACGGATTGAAGCCAGTGCATAGGCGCGTGTTGTTTGCGATGCATGAGTTGAACAATGATTACAATAAACCATATAAAAAATCCGCGCGTATTGTTGGTGATGTGATTGGTAAGTATCACCCGCATGGTGATACTGCTGTGTACGATACGATTGTGCGTATGGCGCAAGACTTTTCATTGCGTTACATGTTGGTGGATGGTCAAGGTAACTTTGGTTCCGTGGATGGTGATAATGCGGCCGCAATGCGTTATACCGAAATTCGCATGTCTAAAATTGCCCATGAATTGCTTGCCGATATTGATAAGGAAACGGTTGATTTCGGTCCGAACTACGATGGATCTGAGCACGAGCCGCTCATTATGCCTGCGCGCATTCCTAACTTGCTGATTAATGGTAGTTCAGGTATTGCAGTGGGGATGGCAACCAATATCCCGCCACACAACCTAAATGAGGTGTTGGATGCTTGTTTGGCTCTGCTTGTTAACCCTGAGACGACCATTGATGAGCTGATTGAGTTAGTTCCTGCACCAGACTTCCCAACAGCGGGGATTATTTACGGAACAGTTGGCGTGCAAGAAGGTTACCGTACGGGCCGTGGCCGTGTGATCATGCGCGGGCGTACGCACTTTGAAGATATTGATAAAGCAGGGGGTAGACAAGCGATTATCGTCGATGAGCTGCCGTATCAAGTCAATAAAAAGACTTTTGTTGAAAAAATCGCTGAGTTAGTAAGAGATAAAAAAATTGAAGGCATTTCTGACCTAAGAGATGAGTCGGATAAGTCTGGCATGCGCGTGGCAATTGAGCTGAAGCGTGGTGAGGTGCCGGAAGTTGTTCTGAATAACTTGTACAAGCAAACCCWATTGCAAGATACGTTTGGTATGAATATGGTGGCGCTATTAGATGGTCAGCCGCAGTTATTAAATCTTAAGCAGATGCTAGAAGCGTTCTTGCGCCATCGTCGTGAGGTGCTTACACGGAGAACAGTATTTGAGCTTAAGAAAGCCCGCGGTCGTGGTCATGTGTTAGAAGGTCTTGCCGTTGCATTAGCTAATGTGGATGAAATGATTGCCATCATTAAAGCTTCACCAACACCGCCAGAAGCGAAGAAAGAGTTAATGGGGCATGTTTGGAAATCGCCAGTCGTTGAAGAAATGCTTAAGCGTGCAGCAATGGAGGCTGCTCGACCAGAGGGCTTGTCCGTTGATTTTGGTTTGACGCCCAATGGTTACAAGCTTTCTGATTTGCAAGCACAAGAGATTCTACAAATGCGTCTGCAACGCTTAACAGGCCTTGAGCAAGATAAAGTTGTTAATGAATATAAAGACGTGATGGATGTGATTGCTGATTTGTTAGATATCTTGGCAAACTCACAGCGTGTAACGATCATGATTACGGATGAAATGACGGAAATCAGAAAACAGTTTGGTGATGAGCGACGTAGCGAAATTGTTGTCAACACGCAGGATTTATCATTGGAAGATTTAATCACGCCGCAAGATGTTGTGGTGACCTTGYCACACACGGGTTACATTAAATCGCAGTTGTTAGAAGAGTACCGTGCACAGCGCCGTGGTGGTAGAGGGAAGCAGGCGGCTCCAACGAAAGAAGATGATTTTATTGATAAGTTATTTATCGCTAACACGCATGATTACATTCTATGTTTCAGTAGCTTAGGTCAGGTCTATTGGTTAAAAGTTTATGAAGTGCCACAAGGGAGCAGAATTGGTCGTGGTAAGCCAATTGTGAACTTGTTCCCATTGGCTGAAGGTGAAAAAATCAATGCGATTCTTCCTATTAAAGAATTTACTGAAAACCAATATATATTCATGTCAACGGCAAAAGGAACGGTTAAGAAAACAGCTTTAACCGAGTTTTCTAAACCACGTAAATCTGGCATTATCGCCATTAAACTGGATGAAGGTGATTTCTTGATTGGTGCAGAAATTACCAATGGTGAGAATGATATTGTATTGGTGTCTGATGGYGGTAAAGCYGTTTGGTTTAGTGAAAGTGCTGTGCGYCCAATGGGYCGTGCAACGCGAGGTGTTCGTGGYATGAARCTGGCACCTAAACAACAAGTGCATTCGCTATTGATTGCAGATGATGATCAGCAGTCAGTYTTGGTRGCSACKGAAAATGGTTATGGAAAACGRACTRTAYTATCAGATTTCCGCCACTCAGGACGTGGAACACAAGGWGTAAAAGCAATCGCAGTTAGTGAGCGTAATGGTTCAGCCATTGCCGCTCGTTTAGTCAGCGCAGATGATGAAATTATGTTAATTACGACGGGTGGTGTCTTAATAAGAACACGCGTTAAAGAAATACGGGGTATGGGTCGTGCTGCACAAGGCGTGACGTTGATTAATTTAGGTGAAGGTGAGAAGTTGTCTGGTCTTGAAAAAGTAGTAGAAACAGATGACGATGAAGAAGAAAAATAGGTAGTTAATGAACAGGATTTTTAATTTCTCAGCGGGCCCTGCTGTTCTACCCGCGCCTGTATTGAAGCGCGCCCAAGCAGAAATGCTAGATTGGCATGGGAGTGGCATGTCTGTGATGGAAATGTCTCACCGTGGGAAAGACTTTATGAGTATATTGGCGAAGACGGAAGCGGATTTCCGTACTTTGCTAAATGTACCTAACAATTATAAGGTCTTGTTTTTGCAGGGTGGAGCGGTTGCTGAAAATGTAATGATCCCTTTGAATCTGTTGAATGGAAAGCATGCTGATTATGCAATTACAGGCAGCTGGAGTAAACGGAGTGTAAAGGAAGCAAAAGCAATCGGTGCGATTGATGTGGTTGCTGATAGTGAGCCATTTATTGATGTGCCAGCCTACTCAGGCTGGAAGTTGAATAGTGACGCGGCTTATTTGCATATATGCACAAATGAAACCGTGAATGGAGTGGAATTTGATGGGCTACCGGATGCTGGTAATGTACCCATTGTTGCTGATATGTCTTCGCATATATTGTCGCGGCCTATCGATGTGTCTCAATATGGTGTTATTTATGCAGGCGCGCAAAAAAATATCGGTTCTGCTGGACTGTGTTTAGTTATTGTGCGAGAAGATTTGCTTGAACGCGCATCACCATTAACACCGGGTGTTTTTCATTGGAAAACACAGGCAGATAACCAAAGTATGATTAACACGCCGCCAACCTACAGTATTTATATTGCAGGCTTAGTATTTGAGTGGTTGCTTGCGCAAGGTGGTGTAGAATCCATTGAAAAAACCAATGTAGCAAAGGCTAAATTGCTATATAACACGATTGATGCAACAGATTTTTACACAAATAATGTCGCTGTTCGGAATCGATCGCGCATGAATGTGCCTTTTTTCTTAAAAGATGATGCATTAAATGCGCCGTTTTTGGCGGGTGCTGAAGATAAGGGTTTGCTACAACTAAAAGGGCATCGCTCGGTGGGCGGTATGCGTGCTAGCATATACAATGCGATGCCAATAGAAGGCGTGCAAGCGTTAGTTGATTACATGGGTGAGTTTGAGAAGTCACATTAAAAAAAGTATTTAAATGACTGATTTATTAAAACAATTTAGAAATAAAATTGATGCTATTGATGAGCAAGTTCTTCAGCTTGTCAACGAGCGCGCTAAGCTTGCTCGTGAAATAGGGCATGTTAAAGAAGATGGCGTGATTTACCGTCCTGAACGTGAGGCGCAAGTGTTGCGCAGCATGCAAGCGAAGAATCAAGGCCCACTATCTAATGAGGCCGTGAGCAATATATTTCGTGCGGTAATGTCCAATTGTCGTGCTTTAGAGAAAGAACTCTCTATTGTCTTTTTAGGGCCTTTAGGTACTTATAGTGAGGAAGCAGCCCTAAAACAATTCGGTCTTGGTCGTACAGCAATCGTTTGTGGCACAATTGATGAGGTTTTTCGTACTTTGATGGACATGAACTGGCAGCCCTATATCCGCACGGTTCCCGCTTATTATGATCGCCCTGATTATATCAAAGCTTTGGCTGCATCCGTGCGCACCGCTTACGCCAAGCTGAATAAAAAGCCTGATCTGCTGGTCACATCCTATCACGGCGTTCCCGTGCGCTATGTGACCGAGGGTGAT